>JAKPSJ010000038.1 GCA_029555345.1 Methanobacteriota archaeon
TATTGCCCACCCGGTCTCTGTCTGCCACCAGTGGTCGATCACGGGGACATTGAGCCTTTCACCTGCCCATGCGATGGTATCGGGGTCGCAGCGTTCCCCGGCCAGGAACAGGGTCCGGAGAGAGGAGAGGTCATACTTCCCTATGTGCAGGCCGGAAGGGTCCTCGCGCTTGATGGCGCGAAGCGCTGTCGGTGCACAGAAGAGGGTGCTGACCCGGTGCTGGGAGACGACCCTCCAGAAGGCGCCGGGATCTGGAGTCCCGACTGACTTCCCCTCGTAGAGAACGCTCGTGCACCCGTAGGCAAGCGGTCCGTAAACGATGTACGAGTGCCCGACGACCCAGCCCACGTCCGATGCTGCCCAGAAGACCTCCCCCGGCTTCGCCCCGTAGATGTTCTTCATGCTCCAGAGGAGGGCCGCGAGGTAGCCGCCGTTGTCTCTCACGACGCCTTTGGGAACACCCGTCGTCCCGGACGTGTAAAGGATGTACAGGGGGTCAGTCGCTTCGACGGGCACGCATTCCGCGGGGCGCGCCCTGCCCAGGAACTCCGACCAGTCCAGGTCCCGCCCCGGGACGATCCCGGCCGGGTGTTCGGGCCTCTGGACGATGACACAGCAGTCGACATCGACCCCTGCAAGGGCGATCGCCTCGTCGATGAGGGGCTTGTAGGGGATGACCCGCGTGACTTCTATCCCGCACGAAGCAATGAGCATGACTTTGGGAGCCGCATCGCGGATGCGGGCTGCGAGCTCCCGCGGAGCAAAGCCACCGAACACCACGGAGTGGACCGCCCCGATCCGTGCACAGGCGAGCATCCCGATAACGGCTTCCGGGACCATCGGCATGTAGATGACCACCCGGTCCCCCTTCCTGACGCCGAGTTCCAGGAGGCCACCGGCGCAGCGGGCTACCGCATCGAGGAGTTGCCTGTATGTGAACGTCCGGATGGTCCTCGTGACCGGGCTGTCGTAGATAAGGGCAATCTGGTCTCCCCTCCCCTCCTCCACGTGGCGGTCGAGCGCGTTGTAGCATGTGTTGAGAATCCCGCCCGGGAACCACCGGAAAAAAGGCGGTCTCGCCCGGTCGAGGACCCGGTCCCACCGGCGCCACCAGGCTATCCCCTCTGCAGCCTTGGCCCAGAATTCCTCCGGTACCTCGAGTGACCGGTGATACACCTGGTCATAGGGAACCGGGGAAATACCCGACCCTCCATGCCATGCCATGACAGAACATAATAAAACGTCGGTATTTCCTCACAAATAATTTTTCCCGGGATTTTCTGGGAGGAGGGTGGATGGGGTGACCGGCCAGGGGGGAAGAACAGATGGGTATATGCCGAATCCAGTTCACCAGGGTAAGGAATAAATGGATCTTCTCGTCGTCCTGTTCCTTGGCATATCGCTTGCTCTCGACTGTTTTGCAGTCTCGCTGTCTGCTGCAAGCCATGGCCAGGGAAAGAGACTCGGCCTCGGGCTGGTTCTCGGTTCATGCTTCGGAGTGTCCCAGGCGGGGATGCTCCTTGCCGGTTCCTTCGCAGGCTACTTCATGGTCGACCTGATATCCGGTTTCGACCACTGGGTGGCATTTGGGATACTCCTGGCCGTGGGCCTGAAAATGATCTGCGAAGGGATGAAGGGGAACGGTGAGGGAGGGGAGAAAAATTTCTTCTCCCTTGGGACCCTGATCGCTCTCTCCGTTGCAACCAGTATCGATGCGCTCGGCGTGGGGCTCTCCCTTGCCTTGATTGCAGAGAGTATCCTGGTAGTGGCCCTGGCAGCAGGGGTTGTATCATTCCTCTTCTCGGTCGTGGGTGCTCTTCTTGGAGGCAGGCTCGCAGAAAGGTTCGGTAACAGGTTCGAGGTAATCGGAGGTCTCATACTCATCGTGATTGGCACCAGAATCCTCCTCGAGCACGCAGCGGCGTTCTGACCCCTCTCCCTGGCTGCCATGGGGGAGTGCGGCAGGAAATGTCCATCCTGGTTCCTGCACAACGTTTATCTCTCCTTTTTCGCAAGATATTCATTGGCACAACTCCGGGAGGGCTTGGGATTCCTGATATTTACCATTCCATCTACCAGAAGATGAAGAAGATAGGGATTCTGGATGTCAGGCAGTACGCGGTTATCGAGAACCCCCCCCATGTACCGCTCTGCATCGACCGGCTCTCTCCGGACACGTATGCAATCTCCCAGAACCCCGTTGTCGACGGCCTGATGGTAGCAGACCCTGATGTCGAGGTCTCCGTCGACCACGCGAAAGAGACTGCAGAGCCATTGGTTTACCTGTCGGGAGAGACGAGAAAGGTCGTCTATCCCGAACCGGGGAAGGTCAACCTGGCTATCCGGAACGAACTCTCGGCTTTTCTCGACCGGTGGCTTTCCGACCTGATAGCCCAGGGGTTCAACCGGTACCAGTAGAAGCGGCTGGCTTCACCTCGCCACCGTCAAATGGGGACTCCGGGGTACGGGGGCGGGGTTGTCGGCTGGAAAAGATGGTATTCGGTATTGTCTCATGGCAGGCGGTGCAGCAGGGACGGGCATCCCGGGCAACGGCAAGGAAATCTTCCGAGACCCCCCCTTCTTCCTCCCGGAATTCGAAGAGGCATTCCGCTACATCATCGAGACGTACGAACCGCCGGAAAGGGAGATAGCGATCTTTCTCCCCTGCGCCCTTCGGAAACCCTATAGCGAGAGCCCGAGCCACCGCCTTTTTCACAAGGTGATCGAGTCCGTCATCCCCCCGGACCTCTATCACATCGTGGTCTTTGGGACATGCGGCATCGTTCCGGGAGAACTGGAATCGATGTACCCCTTCGCCCACTACCATTACATGCTCGGGAAATGCGGCAATGGAAAGGTCCTCGACGCCTTCCTGGAGATAGAGACATACCGCATTGCCACGTACCTGAAAAAGACAGAAAAGGCATACAGGAAAAGGGTGGCCTATTGTATCGGCCCGTTCCGGGAAGCGATGTGCAGGGCAAGCCAGAGGTCAGCGATCGCGGTCGACCTCCTCCTCCCGTCTGCCGCGACGATCGAAAAAAACCGTGACCTGGACTGCCCGTTTCCCGATGGGTCCCTCTCCCTGCAGGCATACCTTGACGAGTTCGGAACCGGACTTGCCATGCTCTCAAAAAAATGGTAAATATCCCCTGTTTTCTCCTCGCGAGCCCTCTCTTCGTCCCGGAGTGATTCAAAAAGTTTAATAATCAGTGCTTTCCATGTTATAGCAGGTGTATTAGTGTCCAACTAAGTCACCGACTGAACGTTTCGATCCATGGCAGAAACCCTGTCCCATGGACAGGGTGGATGCCTCCTTGGTGATCTCTCGTTTTTGATGGCAGTTTAAAGGGTATCACGTTGTTGATCCCGGCATCCAATCTGGAAAGAATACACAGGAAAGAGTTGCCCCGTGAGGATATTTCCGGAGGCACTCGTTCGGCCCTGCGATACTCCCTCTTGATCACCTGCACCCCTTCCGCCGTTTCGAGGTGCAGATTGATGGTATCGCAGCATCACGTTCTTCGGACATACCCTTCCGGCCCGGTAATGACTTTTCTTTGGCACTCATGGCCTTTTACGCCGTTCTGGGCCATGAGTTCAGGTCATCCCGGGGACATGTTACCCGAACGTTTGTTCGGCCCCACAGTGAACGTCTTCTTCGTCTCCCGAACTTTCAGCCGTTTTAGTTCGGGGACTCGATCCACTGCGGCAGGTGCCCCCAGTAAACTCCTCACTGAGGCAAAATGATAATGGTGTTCAAACAATATATATTTTTCTATATTGACACCTTTTTATACGGGTCATGCCCTTAAAAAATGGGGAAACGCGCATAAAAATGATGCGATCATTTGAAGCGCGGTCCAGGGACCCACACCTGCACCAGAAGGACATGGATTGACAGCGGGACGAGCACTACCAGGACGTAGTCCTGCCGTCACGGCCTTCCCGACTGGCACCCGCGACGTGCAGATATCGACGTGAATCTGCGCGGGACACCTCACTGGACCCTTCCGAAACCTGGGGTTACGGGAAGTCGACCCGGTCTTGCGAGTAAACTATAAATATACATAAAGCAAGTAGTTCACCGACATCATTCATGTGGGGCCGTGACCCGGTGCAATGACTGCGATACATGAAGAAACAATTGAAAAGCTGAAAAACCTGGCGTTGACCCGCTGCATGGAGCGTATCGAGAGAGCCAGGGCTTTCCCGAAACCATCTCCCACCCCTCCACTCCCGCCTTCACCTGGTGTCACAAAGCTCCTCAAATCCCGCCACGGGTTGTAAGAGGGAGAGATGAACAATGGATCAGGAAGCCTCACTTCTGGAAGTCGTCAGAACAAAGGAACTCGAACTGAAGTCGAAGATAGAGAAAGCCGCGAGGGAAGCTGAAGAGGCGATTGCAAAGGCGAGAAGAAGAGCCGAGGAGATCCTCGATAGCGCGAAGCGAAAAGGGGAGGAGGAAGCAGCCCGGTACATCGAGGAACAACAGGCAGCGCTCGAACGGGAGGTCCAGGAGATAAAGGAAAGATCACTCTCCGAGCGGAATCGCATATCGGCAAGTGCAGCGGAAAAAATCGACGAGGCAGTGGAATTGATCATCAGCCGCATCGCGGCAAAGGGTTCCTGATGCTCCAGAAGATGAAAAATATCCTGGTAGTCGGTCCAAAAAACGATTACCAGCAGATCGTCGATGTCCTTTACCAGGAGGGTACCGTCCACCTCCAGGATATCCCCATCCCCATTGGCGACCCGGTGTTCACTTCCATGGAGATCGGGAAAACCGAGGAAGTCTCGGCTGTACTTTCGAAATTGCATGGCATCGCCAGTATCCTGCCGGGAAAACCGGTCGAGGAAGAGATCGAGAAGCGCGCGGAGGAACTCCGTGGCAAAACAACGGACGAGCTCCTCTCGGGCGCAAAGGAGCTCGTCCGCACCCTCGAGTCGGAAGTCCGCGACCTGGCGACTCGCAAGAGCGATCTCGAGCTCTCCCGGACATCTCTCGACAGGTACGCCAGGGTCATGGAGAAGATCCAACCCCTCGAGAGCCGGCTGCCCATCCTGGAAGGCTTCGAGGTGAGCGTCCTCCTCATCCAGAGGGAATACAGGAATATCCTCGACCTGATCCGCCCCCAGCTCAAGGCGATCACGAACAACCAGTTCGAGTTCATTGCCGCAGACCTCGATGAAAAGACCACTGCGGCGATCACTGTTTTCAACAAGAGATACTCGCACGAAGTCCACTCTTTCCTCTTCTCGCAGAATGTCAACGAGGTGCGTGTCCCGGAAGAATACGCAAACATGCCTCTCGACGAGGCGCTTGCCCAAATAGAGAAGAGAAAGAAAGAGATCGCCGAAGAGATGGAGACGATCGACAGGGAACTCGATACCCTCTCGGGTAGGTGGCAGACGGATCTCGCGGTCTATACCCGCCTGCTCGAGGACCGCCTGGAGGAGCTGCACTCGCTCAACATGTTCGGGCAGTCCGACCATACGATCATGATAAAGGGGTGGATCCCGAAAAAATTCCTGAAGAAGACGAGGGATGCGCTGAAAGCGAAGTTCGGGGACAGGGTGGTGATGACCGAGGTACCCGTGCCGCCCGAGGAGATGGAAAATGCGCCCACGTTCTATGACAACCCCAGGTTCGTCAAGCCGTTCGAGTTCTTCATGCTGCTGGTATCTCCGCCGAAATACGTTGAGATAGACCCGAGCCCCCTCCTCGCTTTCTTCTTCCCGATATTCTTCGGGATCATCGTCGGTGACATCGGTTACGGCCTCTCTATCCTCGTGTTCGGCCTCGTCATGAAGAAGTTATTCCCGAAGATCGATTGGTGGCAGCAGCTCATGGACATCATGATCATCTCTTCGATCCCGACCATCTTTTTCGGATTTCTCTATGGCGAATTCTTCGGCGATTTCGGAGAGATACTTGGCATCCTCCACCCTGTCCACATATTCGGGATCACCTGGAACAGGGTCGAGGCAATGATCCCGATGCTCGTGATTTCGATTGTCATCGGGGTGATCCACGTTTTCGTGGGTCTTTCACTCGGCGTTCTCAATGCCTATATGAGGCACCAGAAGAAGCATCTCTGCGAGAAGGTCGGGATGATGGGTGTCGTAAGCGGGATCATCCTGCTGCTCCTCTCCCTTCTCAAGGTGCTCCCCTCTTTCATGATGATCGCTTCAGCCGTGGTACTCGTTGCATGTCTCCCGCTCCTCGTCTACGGTGGCGGGACGATGGGCATCATCGAGGTGATGAGCACTATCGGGAATATCCTCTCCTATGCAAGGATCATGGCGATAGGGATGGCATCGGTCATCCTGGCCATGGTGGCAAACGAACTCGGTGGTTCAGTCGGTATGGTGGTGGCAGGTATTGTCGTTGCAGCACTCCTCCATGCACTCAACATCATCCTCGCGATGTTCAGTCCGTCCCTGCACTCGCTGCGTCTCCATATCGTGGAATTCTATTCGAAATTCTACGAGGGGGGCGGGATAAAGTACAGGCCCTTCGGGAGGGCGAAGAAGACAGACTGAACCTGACACACCTGGCCGGGCAACACCCTTTCTCGCTCGCCAGGGGGGATCCTGCCCCGCCACCCGTGACATCCCCTCCTCCAGGTATCCCAAAATTGGGCAGTGTTGTTGAGGTATCAATTTTATATATCTTTAAAATTATGTTACAGGTGTAGGGGTATGTTATGGCTGGTTGGGAAATTCCAATGGGCGCAGCAATTGCATTCGCTGCGGGCGCAATAGGAACAGCGTGGGCCCAGTCCCGGATCGGATCGGCCGGGGCAGGGACGATCGCGGAGAAGCCCGAGACATCGGGTTCGATCATCGTCCTCGAGGCGATTCCTGAGACCCTGGTCATCCTGGGTTTCGTGGTCGCGTCCATGATCATCATCATGATCGAGTGAGGGGAAGGAAACAGGAACTCCACCGTGCGCAGGTTTAAAGAGAATTCATGTCCTGCCACGAGATTGGGATGCGATTGAGACCCGGATGGAGAAGGGAGACCCTGAAATGACATATGAAGATCTCATACAGTCAATGGAGGCAAGCGCTCAGGAAAAAATAGCAGAGATAGGGAGAAACGCAGATCTCCAGGGCGAGATGATCGTCAAGGAAGCAGAGGGCAAGGCAGAGGCCATTCGCGGGGAAATCCTCGATCAGGCCCGGGCAACCGTTGCGGACCGGAGGAACCGTCTTCTCTACAAGACGCGGCAGGACGAGAGGTCCGCCGATATCAAAACGAGAGAGGAGATCCTGGAGAGGGTGTACGCAAAGGCGGCAGCACAACTCGGGAACTTCCGGGCGCGGGAAGACTACCGCTCCCTTTTTTCACGGCTGCTCAATGAATCAGCCGGGGAGATGGAGGGGGGGGCCATCGTCCTCCACGTGGACCCACGCGACGAAGCTCTCTGCAGGGAGCTCCTCGCCCAATCGGGTCGGGAATTCCAGGTCGTTCCTGATATCACTACCTGGGGCGGTGTTATCGTCTCGTCTCCCGATGAACAGGTGCGTATCCACAACACGCTGGAATCCAGGCTGGAGAGAGCAAAAAATCTCTACAAAAAAGAAGTCTGTCGCATCCTCTTCGGGGAGTGAACAATGGACCTCGGTTATATCAATGCACGTGTCAGAGGGATGCACAGCCGCCTGCTCGGACAGAAAGACTTCGATGTGCTGATGATCCAGAAGGATATCCCGTCCCTCGCAAGCGAACTCGAAAAAACACCTTACAAGGACGAGATACAGGAAGCGAGCGTCCTCTACCCCGGCCTGAAGGGGATAGAGACTGCCCTGCGCATGAACCTGGTGCACACGTGCCAGAAGATCCTCTCCCTCGTCGAAGGGAGCGATGCTGAACCACTCGTACTGATAATCCTTGCCCGCTGGGACATCCACAACATCAAGACGGTGCTGCGGGGCAAGCACGTGCACGTCGCCCCCGAAGAGATCGAGGGGGCCCTCATACCTGCCGGGACACTGGGTGAACCGCTCCTTCGCGAAATGATCAAGCAGCCTGACGTCCGGGGTGTCGTTGACCTGCTCGCCACGTGGGAAGTCCCCTATGCAAGGCCGCTGACGCAGTGCTTCGACGAGTACGCGTCCAGCCGGGAACTCTCGGTTCTCGAGTACGCCCTCGACCGTTTCCACTATGAGTATGCACACTCCCTCCTGGAGGGGAACAAGGAGGATCACGAGGTGATGAGAAAGCTCCTCCAGCTGGAGATCGACTCCCTCAACCTGAAAAACGCGCTCAGGATGAACCGAGACAAGGTCGATACCGGGGTCGCAGAGGGATATTTCCTGCCAGGAGGGGAGCATATCCCGCTCGAGAAGTTCTCGGCACTTGTTTCGGCCGGCAGGATCGATGAGATCGCGGAGAACCTGGAGGGGACTCCTTTCGCCTTCCTCGCACCGCTCGTCCCCGAGGCCATGCGGACCGGCAAATTCTCCGTCCTCGAAAAGGAACTGGACAAGTACCTGACAAAAAAAGGGTCGGGCGTCTTCAGGAGCGACCCGCTGGGCGGGGCCGTCGTCATCGGGTACCTCTGGAAAAAGCAGAACGAGGTCGTCAACATCCGCATCATAGCCCGGTGCAAGGATGCCCGGATCTCCGATGCGGAACTCGAGGAGGAGCTGAGGCATGTATAAGTTCATTGTCGTCACCGACCCGGACACTGCTGCCGGTTTCCGGCTTGCAGGGGCGGAGGTGATCGAGGCTGCCGATGCCCAGGAGGCAAAGAAGATCATCCCTCCCCTTTTTCACAGGGACGATATCGGGATCATTGCAGTGAACGAGGACTTCATCCAGGTGCTCGAAGAGAAACTGATGAACAGGATCGAGAGGGCATACCGCCCGATCGTCATCCCGATTCCCAAGAGGGCCCATACCGGCGGAGGACCCGGATACCTCGAGAACCTGTTGCGGAGGGCAGTCGGGTACAACATCGTGGTGAGGCGATAAGATGATTCAGGGGACAATTTCACGAATTTCCGGTCCGGTTGTCACTGCCGAGGGGATGCGCGGGTCCAAGATGTATGACGTGGTGAACGTCGGGACGCTCGACCTCCCCGGCGAGATAATACGGCTCGAGGGAGACTGGGCAGTGGTCCAGGTGTACGAGGACACGACCGGCCTTTCCATCGGTGAACCGGTCAAGAACACCGAGCAGCCCCTCTCAGTGGAATTGGGGCCGGGGCTCATCTCATCGATATTCGATGGAGTCCAGCGGCCCCTACCGGAACTGGCAAAGAAGAGCGGATCTTTCATCTCGCGGGGCATCTCGGCACCGGGGATCCCCCGCGAGAGGGAGTGGGACTTCGAACCTGCGATCGAGGAGGGGGCGCCTGTAAGCGCCGGGGTGGTCATCGGTTCTGTCAGGGAGTACCACTTCACCCACCAGATCCTCGTCCCACCGGGAGTCTCCGGCACGGTGAAGAAGATCAGGAAAGGCCGGTTCAAGGTCACCGATGTCGTCTGCGAGCTCGATTCGGGAGTGGGACTGACGATGCTCCAGAGATGGCCGGTCAGGAAGGGCCGGCCCTACGTGAGGAAACTGGACCCGTCGATTCCGCTCATCACGGGGCAGAGGATCTTCGACTGCCTCTTCCCGCTCACCAAGGGCGGGACTGCCATGATCCCGGGGGGGTTCGGGACCGGGAAGACAGTGTCCGAGCAGACCCTCGCCAAGTGGGCGGATGCCCAGGTCATCATCTACATCGGGTGCGGGGAGAGGGGGAACGAGATGACAGAGGTCCTCTCGGAATTCCCCGAGCTCGTCGACCCCAGGACAGGGCTCCCCCTCATCCAGAGGACCATCCTGATTGCGAACACCTCGAACATGCCGGTAGCAGCGCGGGAAGCATCTATCTACACGGGAATCACCATGGCCGAGTATTACAGGGACATGGGGTACGACGTGGCGCTGATGGCCGACTCGACCTCGCGGTGGGGCGAGGCGCTGAGGGAGGTCTCGGGCCGCCTCGAGGAGATGCCGGGGGAGGAGGGGTACCCCGCGTATCTTGCCACGAGGCTTGCCGCGTTCTACGAACGTGCAGGGAGGGTCATCTGCCTTGGCCCGGATGGCAGGACCGGGTCGGTCACCATCGTGGGAGCGGTCTCCCCTCCCGGCGGGGACTTCTCCGAGCCCATCACGCAGAACACGCTTCGCATCGCAGGGACGTTCTGGGCGCTCGATACGAACCTGGCATACCGGCGGCATTTCCCCTCCGTGAACTGGATCAAGAGTTACTCGCTGTACCTGGACAGCGTCGAGGAGTGGTTCTCGGAGAAGATGGCGGGTAACTGGAGGGAACTGCGTAACAAGACGATGTACCTCCTCCAGAAAGAGGTCGAACTCCAGGAGATCGTCCAGCTCGTCGGCCCGGATGCGCTCCCCGAGAGCGAGAAGGCGATCCTCGAGGTGACCCGCATGATACGCGAGGACTTCCTGCAGCAGAGCGCCTACAGCGATACCGACTCGTTCTGTCCCCTCGACAAGCAGTTCTGGATGCTCTCGACGATTGTCGCCTACTACGAGGCAGCGGAGGAGGCAATGGACCGCGGGGTCTCCCTCAAGCAGATCTCGTCGCTCCCGCTCAAGGCCGAGATAGCCCGGATGAAGGAGATCGGTGACGTCGGGCAGATCAGGGAACTTGCAGAAAAGGTGAGGGCGCAGATCGCTGCACTGGAGGTGGAACGCTGATGGCTCCAGTCTCGCTCATCGACAGGGAGTTCCGGACGGTCAGTTATGTCTCAGGCCCTCTTATCTTCGTCGAGAGGCCGAAAGGGGTGTCCTTTGGAGAGACGGCGCGAATCACCCTCCCGGACGGCGAAGTGCGCAACGGCCAGGTTCTCGACGTATCGAGGGAGCTCGCCGTGGTGCAGGTGTACGAGGGGACGAGCGGTGTGGACAACAAGGCGACGTCTGTCCGCTTCACCGGCCAGTCTCCCTGCATAGATGTCTCCATCGACATGCTCGGCCGGGTCTTTTCCGGAGTGGGCAGGCCGCGTGACGGGAGGCCCGAGATCCTGCCGGAGGACACGGTCGACATCTCCGGGATGCCCATCAACCCGTATGCGCGGGACAAACCCTCGGACTTCATCCAGACCGGGATGTCCGCTATCGACGGCCTGAACACGCTCGTCCGGGGCCAGAAGCTCCCAATCTTCTCGGGGTCCGGTCTCCCCGCGAACAAGCTGGCAGCCCAGATAGCGCGGCAGGCCCGTGTCCTCGGGAGGGAAGAGTCCTTCGCCGTGGTGTTCGTGGCCATGGGCATCACGCACAAGGAGGCCTCGTACTTCATGAACGAGTTCGAACGGACCGGGGCCCTCGAACGCGTCGTCTTCTTCCAGAACCTGGCCGACGACCCTACGATCGAGAGGATAGCCACGCCGCGGTGTGCGCTCTCCGTGGCAGAGTTCCTTGCGTACACCCACCACCTCCATGTCCTCGTCATCCTGACAGACATGACGAACTATTGCGAGGCACTGAGGGAGGTATCGACCGCACGCGAAGAGGTGCCGGGGAGGAGGGGCTACCCGGGGTACATGTACACGGACCTTGCATCGATATACGAGCGTGCGGGAAGGATCAAGGGGACCACGGGTTCGATCACCCAGATCCCGATCCTGACGATGCCGGACGACGACATCACGCACCCAGTCCCCGACCTCACGGGGTATATCACGGAGGGTCAGATCGTCCTCTCGCGCGACCTCTACAGGAGGGGTGCAGACCCGCCCATCGATGTCCTGCCCTGCCTCTCCCGCCTCATGAACCTCGGCATCGGGCCTGGCAAGACGCGGGAGGACCACCGGAACCTGGCCGACCAGCTGTATGCGTCCTATGCATACGGCAGGGACCTCCGCCGCCTCGTCGCCATCGTCGGCGAGGAGGCCTTAACGGAACTCGACAAGGTTTACCTCTCGTTCGCCGACGATTTCGAGAAGAAGTTCGTCACGCAGGGGAGTGCCAACAGGACGATCGAGGAGACGCTCACGATCGGGTGGGACCTCCTCGCGAAGCTGCCGGAGGACGAGCTCAAGCGCATCAAGCTGGAATACATCCAGAAGTACCACCCCACTCACCGGGCAGGGTGATTGCACATGGAACAGGTCAATCCGACCCGGATGGAACTCATCCAGAAGAGGGCCCAGATAAAGCTCGCGGAACAGGGACGCGACCTTCTCCGGGAGAAGATGGACGCCCTCATCCAGGAGTTCTTCCGGATCATGGGCTCGGTCTCGCGTTCACGCGAGGAGCTCGAGGGCCTCGCAGAAGATGCCTACCGGGCCCTCGTCATTGCCCAGGCGGTGGACGACCCAGTGGCCCTCCGCTCCGTGTCCTTTGCAACGCGCAAGCAGATAGTGCTGGATATCGGTGGCAAGAACATCATGGGCGTCCCCGTCCCCCTCATCGAGAAGAAAAGGTTCGCCGTCCCCTCCCTCGAGAGGGGGTACAGCATCCTCGGCGTCAGCGGGAGGATAGACGAGACCGCAGAGAGGTTCGAGTCCGAGATAGACCTGATCATCGGGCTTGCCGAGACAGAGACCGCACTCCGCCGACTGGGGCACGAGATCCAGATGAACCGGCGCAGGGTCAATGCGCTCGAACAGGTCCTGATACCTGAACTGAAAGCACAGGCCAAGTACATCAAGATCACCATCGAGGAGAGGGAGAGGGAAGACCTGTTTCGCTTGAAGAAAGTGAAAAAAATTCTCAACCGCAAGAAAAGGGGGCGGTCCCTTGCCGGCGGGGAGACGGCCGGGAAAGTTTAATCCTGCCCTTCTTTTCCACCCAGCCTTTCGCAGACGTCTATCAGTGTCTTGAGACCAGGTTCCCTGTGCATGACCTGCCCGGTCCGCATCGTGACCAGGACATGGCGGAGTTGGCGATAAGACCTCATGTTTCCACCTTTTTATCCGGTTCCCCCGGGGACGAGGCACCCCGTCGCCCCGGTTGGGATCTATACAGTGTCAGTAGCGAAAAGAGATAAACCAATGCATGGCGATGATGCCATGCATGCCCGGGAGGGGGATTGGACCCTTTCCGCCCCCGCCCGTGGAAAGGCTGCCGGTCACATCGTTGCCTCGAGGACGCGCAATGCCTTCTCGACAGCCACTCTCTGGTCTATCTCCTTTGCCTGCGACTCCCTCCCGATGGCGATGAGGGCCATGACTTCGCGCTTCGAAAGCCGGGAGAAAGCGATCTTCTCCCACACGTTCCTCTCGATGAAGACCCATGCGTCTCCCAATGCCTGCTTGAGAAGCTCGATCTCATCGGCAGAGAAGTCCCTCCACTCCTCGCCCAGGTTCTTGCGGATCTTTTCAAGGGCCTGCTCGATGCTCTTCTCCTTCTGGAGGGAAAACAGTCTTCTCCCTATCTCTGTCCTGGATACGTCCGGCATGGCGTTTCCTCCCCCATCTCCGTGGTCAGGGTAACCGGTTGTAGACGTGCACACGGATAATAGTTTGCCTCTCCTCCATTCCCAATGCCTCGCGGGTGATCCCGGCTTCCTGGCCATCGGAGAACGCCATGGACTGAAAAAAGAGACACGGTCCGACAAATTGTACCCAAATGAGAATGATTAATAATGACAGAAACCCAGAACTTTTCCCATTTGTGGGTGTATGCATGATACCATTGCCTTTCCTGGTAGTATTCCCCGCCCTTGTCGCCGCCCTCCTCCTCCTGGTCGCCAATGAGACATGGAGGAGACTGGCAGTCTGGGCAGGAGCAGCCATCATTGGTGCCGCCTCCCTCTCCCTCCTGTTCATCACCCCGCAATCGGGCCCGCTCTTCTATCCCGTCGGATACGAGGCGCTCACGGAAGTGATGTTCGCGGTCGAGATGGCAATCGCGGTCTTCCTCATTTATCTCGGGATAAAGCACCGCAAGTACCTCGCCATCTTCCTGATACTGTTCCAGGCAGCTCTGCTCGTCTCCTTCGAGACGGGGCGTGCGTCGGTGGTGCACGGCGTCGTGCCCAATCTCTTCATTGACCAGCTCTCGCTGATCATGGGCCTCATCATCGGGATCATCGGGAGCCTGATCTGCATCTATTCCCTGGGCTACATGTCCACGTACCACGAGCAGCACCCCACAGTCCCCGACAGGCGGAGGAGTTTCTTCTTCCTTGTCTTCGTCTTCCTCTCTGCCATGTTCGGGCTGGTCTTCTCGGACTACCTCCCCTGGGTCTTCTTCTTCTGGGAGATCACGACCCTCTGCTCATTCCTGCTGATAGGCTACTCGAAGACTGACGAGTCCGTCAACAACGCCTTCCTCGCCCTCAACATGAACATCCTCGGGGGGATTGCATTTGCAGGAGCGCTCATCTACATCATGGCCGTCAGCCCCGGCGGAGAGATGCTCCAGCTGCACTCCCTGATCCAGTCCAGCCATGCCATCGCCCTCGTCCCGGCAGTGCTCATCGGGTTTGCGGGGATCACGAAGTCGGCGCTGATGCCTTTCTCAGGCTGGCTCGTCGGCGCCATGGTGGCCCCGACACCCGTCTCCGCACTCCTCCACTCGAGCACGATGGTGAAGGCCGGTGTCTACGTCATCGTCCGTTTCGCCCCGGTCCTGACAGGGACGATGGAGGGCCTGATAATCGGGCTCGTCGGGGGGGTGACATTCCTCCTCGCCTCGGCCATGGCGATATCCCAGAGCAATGCAAAGAAGGTGCTCGCGTACTCGACCATCGCGAACCTGGGCCTCATCGTGGCATGCGCAGGCGTCGGTACGTACAAGCTTGTCTGGGCCGCGATCCTCCTAATCATCTTCCACGCGATAGCGAAGTCGCTCCTCTTCCTCTGCGTGGGGACCGTCGAGCACCGCATCGGGAGCAGGGATATCGAGGACATGACGGGGTTGATCGTTCGCATGCCGCGGATATCGGTGATGATGTTCATCGGCATCGCCGGCATGTTCCTTGCCCCGTTCGGGATGCTGATATCCAAGTGGGTGGCCATCGAGGCGTTCATCGAGGCCCAGTTCGGCCTTGCATTTGTCGCCATCCTCGCATTCGGCGGGTCGCTGACGGTCCTTTTCTGGTCGAAGTGGATGGGGAAGATCGTATCCGTCTGCCCCGTCGCCGAGAAAGTTGAGAATGGTATCCCGACCGAGAAATGGATCGTCCTCTCGATCCTCACTGCACTGACGGTTCTCATATGCCTGGCCTTCCCGGTCATCTCGGCGCACCTCATAGAACCGTTCGTGCTGTCCGTCTATGGCCAGACGACCCGGCTCTCCCAGGACAACCTTACCATCATGGCCATGATGCACTTCCTGCTGATGATCATGCCGTTTTCGATGCTGCTCTACAGGAACGACAAGCGGATCGTCCCTGCCTACATGGGAGGCAGGCCCACGACGCCTGACCTGACATTCTCCGGCTCCATGGGGATGAAACAGCACGTGAGCCTTTGCAACTACTATTTCGAGGAGGTTTTCGGAGAGCAGAAGCTCTTCATGGTAGGAAGCGCCCTCTGCCTCGGCCTGATCCTCCTCGTCGGAACGCTCACCGCGGGGGTGGCACTGTGATGCACATGGGAAACGCACTCCTCTTCATCCTGCTCGCGCCGATCGTCGGCGGCCTCGTCGCAGGGATAGACAGGAAGATCACAGCGAGGATGCAGGGGAGAGTCGGTCCGCCTCTGCTCCAGCCTTTCTACGACGTGGGGAAGCTCTTCGAGAAGGAGCAGATCCTCGTGACCCCGTCCCAGAACTTCTACATCACCTCGTACCTGGTGTTCATCGTGGTCAGCGGGGGGCTCTTCTTCGCTGGCGGAGACATCCTGCTCGTCATATTTGCGTTCACGCTCGCCCACATCTTCCTGGTCCTCGGTGCGTACTCCTCGTACTCCCCCTACAGCTTCATCGGCGCGGAGAGGGAACTCATCCAGATCATCGCCTACGAGCCGATGATCATCCTTTCAGCCGTCGGCATGTACATGGTGACGCGGAGTTTCTACGTCGCCGATATCATGGCGGCGGAATTCCCCCTCATATACTACCTCCCCGGAATCTTCATCGGCTTCCTGATGGTGCTGACGATAAAGCTCCGGAAATCACCGTTCGACCTCTCGACCTCGCACCACGCGCACCAGGAGATCGTGAAGGGCGTGACAACGGAATTCTCGGGCCCGATGTTCGGCCTGGTCGAACTGGCGCACTGGTACGAAAACGTCTTCCTCCTGGGGTTCATCTACCTCTTCTTCGCCTGGAACCCGCTTATCGCCATTGGGGCCCTCGCCATCGTGTATTTCGCGGAGATCGTCATCGACAACACGTTCTCCCGCGTCACCTGGCAGCTGACACTGAAGAGCTCGTGGATCATTGCAGGCTTCATGGGGCTTGCGAACCTCGGGATCCTGTATTACCTCTCGGCGGTGGTGCCCCTATGAGCTCCCTCTCCCGTTCCCCCTGGCTCATCCATTACGATGCCTCGAGCTGCAACGGCTGCGATATCGAGGTCCTTGCGTGCCTATCACCCCTTTACGATGTCGAGCGGTTTGGGATCATCAATACGGGGAACCCCAAGCACGCGGACGTTCTGGTCATCACTGGCGGCATCAACGAGCAGAACCGCGAGGTCGTCAGGAACATATACGACCAGATGCCCTCGCCGAAAGTCGTCGTGGCGGTTGGCATCTGCGCGTGCACGGGTGGGGTCTTTCGCGAGTGCTACAACGTCGTCGGGGGTATCGACCGCGTCATACCCGTGGACGTCTACGTCCCGGGCTGCGCTGCACGCCCGGAATCGATCATCGATGGGATCGTTCGGGCACTCTCGATCCTCGAGGAGAAGAAGGCAGAAATGGAAAAACAAGGTGGGAAAGGCAGGGCCGGTTCACCGGTGGGAGGGGGACAATGACACAGGAAGGCCAGCAGACAACCATCATAGAGCCCCCGCTCCTCATCGGGAAGGTCGAGGAGTTCAGGAAGCAGGGGTTCCGGCTCGTCCAGATGCACTGCACGAAGGTCGGTGACACTTTCGAGATCAACTACTCGTTCGACCTCAACTACGAGTTCCGCAATATCCGGGTCATCACCGATGGAAAGATCGAGATCCCCAGCATCTCCGGCATCTACTGGGGGGCGTTCATCTACGAGAACGAGATGCACGACCTCTTCGGGATCCAGGTGGCAGGGATGAATATCGACTTTTGCGGGAACCTGATCCGGACCAAGAAGAAAAATCCGTTCTCAGACCCGTCTTTTGGGGGGGAAGAGCCATGCCCCGGCGAATAGTCGTGCCGTTCGGGCCCCAGCACCCCGTTCTCCCCGAGCCGATCCACCTCGACCTGGTCTTGAAAGACGAGTATGTCGAGGACGTGCTCCCCTCGATAGGGTACGTGCACAGGGGCCTCGAGACCCTTGTCGCAAAGCGCGAGTACCCCGAGTATGTCTATATCGCGGAGAGGACGTGCGGTATCTGCAGTTTCATCCACGGGATGACGTACTGCCAGGCAGTGGAGCAGCTCGTGGACTGCACGGTCCCGGAGCGTGCCCTGTTCCTCCGGACGATCTGGTCGGAATATTCGAGGCTCCACTCCCATCTCCTCTGGCTCGGGCTCTTTGCCGATGCACTCGGGTTCGAGAACCTCTTCATGGCATCGTGGAAGCTCCGCGAGTCTGTCCTCGACGTGCTCGAGGAGACCACCGGGGGCAGGGTCATCCAGGGGAGCTGCAAGGTGGGGGGTGTCCGGAGGGACATCCCAGGCGAGACCCTGGAAAAAATGAGAAGCGGCCTCGACGTCATGGAGAGGGAGGCGCGGGAGATCGCCGATGTCTTCCTGCGCGACGATTCCATCGCCTCCCGCACTCGGGGAATCGGTGTCCTCTCCCGGGATGACGCCTATTCGCTCGGTGCCGTCGGACCGACTGCACGTGGGAGCGGCGTCGGGATCGACCTTCGCAAGACCGGGTACGCAGCATACGGCAAGCTCTCCTTCTCGCCCGTGGTGGAGACTGCGGGGGACTGCCATGCACGGTGCACCGTCCGGGTGAAAGAGATCTTCACGTCCATCGGCCTGATCCGCGAGGCGATAGCGAAGATGCCCGAGGGCCCCATCGAGGACAGGCCAAAAAAGAACCCTGAAGGGGA
>JAKPSJ010000057.1 GCA_029555345.1 Methanobacteriota archaeon
GGAGCGATCGACATGCACGTCCACATGCGGGGGAGGTCCCAGAAAGAGAAGGAGGACTGGGAAAGCGGGAGCCGGAGTGCGCTTGCAGGGGGAGTGACGCTTGTCGTCGACCAGCCGAACACTGTTCCCCCGCTTACGACACCAGCCTCCTTTTCTGAAAGGGTCAGGGAAGCACGCGAGTCTTCGCTCTGCCACTTTGCAATCAATGCGGGGGTCGCACCGGGAACGGATCCGTATCCGCTCTGGGCTGCCGGGGCGATGGCATTTGGCGAGATCTTCACCGCTGCCTCCAGTTATGGCGCGGGGCTTTCCCCTTCGGAACTCGGGGTGGTCCTGGACTCCGTGGGGGCCATGGGGGGGCTATGCACCGTCCATGCCGAGAAAGTGGGGAGGGGCGAGGATAGAGACCTGCGTGTCCACCATGCCATCCGATCGCCTGAAGGCGAGGCCCGTGCCGTGGAATGCGTGAAGAAGGTGAACAGGGCTGGGTGCAGGCTCCACTTTTGCCACCTGAGTTCCGCACACTCTATCCAGGAGGCTGGGGACTCGACGGTCGAAGTCACTCCCCATCACCTCTTCCTCGCCCTCGATGACTTCTCCCCCGAAGACCCCCGGGGCAAGGTCAATCCCCCAATAAGGCCGGAAGTTGTCAGGAGGGAACTCTGGTCTGCCTGGGAGAGGATCGACGCCCTTGCGTCGGACCATGCCCCCCACACCCTGCACGACAAGGAACGGCCGTTTCCCGAGGCGCCGGCAGGCATCCCGGGTGTAGAGACAATGGTCCCGCTTGTGCTTTCCGCCTGCCTGCGGAAGAAGGTCTCCCTCTTCTCCCTGATGGAGAAGACGAGCTACGGCCCTGCGAGGGTCCTGGGAGTACAGGCAGCCGGGTTCTCGGTCGGTGACAGGGCGGACTTTGCGGTCTACCCCAGGGTCGAGTCCCAGGTCCGCGTGGATGACCTCCATTCGCGGGCGGGGTGGTCTCCCTTCGAGGGGATGCCCGCAATTTTCCCGGAAGTGGTTGTCATGGCAGGCGATGTCGTCTACAGGAGCGGGGCCTTCGAGAAGGGTAAGCCCAGGTGGTTCACGGGAAGGGGATATATACCCAGCGAACAGACAGGGAATGGTGCCGATACAGCACGGCCATAGGTCCCCGGGGGACCGTCTGGCGTGACGCCTGGGGGTGAACCACGGGACAACCCGGCCGTGCGACAGGCACCGCCCGGCAATGGGTATAAACGGGGGAGGGACGGCATCACGCCACCGATGACCCGCAGTTGTTAATGCCGGGCGACACATCCTGTTTGGCATGAAAATCGCACTCGCGATTTTCATTGAGGGGTCTGTGAACTCAAGATATCGTGTGAGTTTTATATGGACGACTATCGAGGTGCCCTCGCATCGACCAGCGCAGGAACGGTCATTGCACTCGATGTGACTGCCGGTGCAAAAGAGACTGCTTTTCCGCGTGGGTACAACGCCTGGAGAAGGAGCATCGTCTTCCTGGTGCGCGAACCGCCTGAGGGGGGCAGAGCGAATGCGGAAATTTTGAGGTACCTTTCGGAGTTCTTCTCTCTCCCCCAGTCGCGGATCAGGATCCTCTCAGGCGCGTCATCGCACAGAAAGAAGGTGCTCATCGGGGGAATGGGACCGGAGCGGGTCCTCGCACTGCTCTCCTGCCGGGACGCTCCCGGGTGAGGACCTCAAGAACCGTCCGGGTGTTCTGAAAAAATATATTCATATCATATAAAATATAACGTATATTTGTCACATGACTGATGCAGGATTCTCACACGGCATATGTTGCGTGACAGATCATGATTCACAGAGTGGAATAAATGTACTCCAGCGAGACAACGAAGTACCTGATTCACATCCATCTCGAGGCAGAGGGGGTGGTCGAGAAACCTGACGTAGTGGGAGCCATCTTTGGCCAGACTGAAGGTTTGCTCGGCGATGACCTCGACCTGCGTGACTTGCAGAGGACAGGGCGGCTTGGAAGGATAGATGTCCAGGTCACCAGCAAAAAAGGAGAGACAAAAGGGGACGTCTATATAGCCTCCTCGCTCGACAGGGCAGAGACAGCGATTCTCGCAGCGTCCTTCGAGACGATCGACCGTGTCGGCCCCTGTGCTGCGAGGGTCCGCGTGGAATCGATCGAGGACATCCGTATCAGCAAGCGGAGGCAGGTTGCCGCCCGTGCGAAAGAACTTCTCATGGACACATTCGAGGACGGATCGATAGACAGCACTCTTTTGATCGACGAGGTGCGGGAGAGCATGAGGATGGAAAAGATCGGCACGGTCGGAGAAGAAAAGCTTCCTTCCGGGCCAAACGTCCTCGATTCCGATGCAATCATCGTCGTTGAAGGGAGGGCGGATGTCCTCAACCTCCTCCGGTTCGGTATCAAGAATGCAGTCGCGGTCGAAGGCTCCCGGATCCCGCGGACGATTGTCGACCTCTGCGAGAAGAAGACCGCGACAGTCTTCTTCGATGGTGACCGGGGTGGGGACCTGATCCTGCGCGAACTCCTGCAAGTCGCGGAAATCGATTTCGTCGCCTATGCACCCCGTGGGAAGAGTGTCGAGGACCTCTCGCGCAAAGAGATTGTCAAGGCACTCAGGAACAAGATCCCGGCCGATTACATCCGCGAGGAACCTGTGGGGGAGGAGGGAGGGGAAAGACCGGCGCCGCTGCCCTCCCCTGCGAGTCCTGGTGAGAGCGAACCGGGGGAGGAGGGATCAGTTTCCAGGAAGAAAAAAGAGCCTCGGATATACCATGTTCCTGCGGGAGAAAAAACCGGTCCCCGGACACTCTCCGAGCACCTCGCCGAGGTGAAGGGCCAGCGCACGGCACGTTTCCTCTCCCCGGAATACGCTGTCCTCCAAGAAGTGGAACTCGGCGAAGCGGAGCGAACGCTGGAAAAACTGGACGGAAACGCACGGGGGCTCGTTATCGACGGCGAGGTGACCCAGAAGATGATCGACCGCATGGTCGGAAAAGGGTTCGAATACGTCGCTGCCAGGGGTTACAGGGGCGTAACCAAGCGTCCCGTCTCCATGAAGCTCCTCAAAATCGCCTGATTTTTTACTGGAGTTACATATTTATCCCCTCCCTGCATACTCTCATTTCTGGAAGTGAGTGCATGCACAAGGAAGAACTGATCACGCTTCACCAGATGCTGTCCGATATCAAGGATTACTTCGAATCCACCAACCCGGACTTGAAATTCAGCAATTACTACTCACTCAAAATAAACCCGTCGCAGTTGCACAAGAGCAAGATGGAACACAAGTATGCCATCTTCGTCCTCGGGAACGAGCTTGCCGATGCAATGAAGGAGGTCGAGTTCTCGGCATCGGGAAGGATATCTGCACGGATGAGAGAACTCGCCGCAAAGACGTTGAAAGAAATGGAATACGTCCAGTAATCCTTTTTTCCTGTGAAATGGTGCAGGGACCCCTCACTTTCGGATCGTTCCCTCCTGGTCGATCAGGTATTCTGCCAGGAATGCGGGTATATTGACTCCCATGCAGTGCCAATTCGGTGTACCGTTCACCTCGAGGACACAGTAATCGTCTCCCCGGGGGAGGAGATCCACACCCCCGTAATCGACGCCGACAGCATGTGCAGACGCAACCGCACGGTCAGCCATGAGGGGATCGATCTCCACGGGTCTCCCTATGCCACCCTGGTGGATGTTGTGGGCGAGCGTATCGGAAATTCTCTCGATTGCACCCAGGGCCTCTCCGTCGATGACGAAGACGCGGAAATCCCGGTCGTTTGGGACATATTCCTGCAGGTAGTACGGAGGCGGCCCGAGATCGCCTGGCGATTGCACGAGGGCGATCCCGTGCCCGTCGTAGCCGTACACGGGTTTTGAAACGACCCTCTGGTGACGGGAGATGAAACCGGCTGCGATCGTCCTGGACTGGGTGAAGCAGGTCTCCGGTGTGGGTATACCCCTGCGCACGAGGAGGGCACTCGTCAGGACTTTGCTCGCACATGTGAATATTGAAAGTGGGGAGTTGACGACCCGGTTTTCCACGGAGAGCGCATTGATGACCTCGAATTGGACATCGTCCTGGGCAAGGCCGCACACCCAGATGAGGGAGCCGGAGATGCCTGCCGAGAAGGGGTCGATCCCAGCGGGATCGAGGATCGAATAACTCCTGCCCCGCTTTGTTATCTCGCGTGCGACCATTGTCGTCGAGTTGTCACTGGGAGAATCGGTCGGTTTGGGGACGATGTGTATCATGGCTCTCACCCTGGGACTATGCAGTGGCAGTATTTTTGCATGCAGGGTATTAAGGCTGCTTTAGCATCCCCGACCCTGCCTGGGGGATTGCGGCCGTTACATTCTTTTTTGGTGGATTCATATCCTCTCGTCATGCGGTACTATCCCGACCCCTCAGGGGGGATCGACATCGTGCGTGTGAACCGTGCCATCGAGGAAGCGTTCGCCGAGCACGCGCGAGGGCACGTGCAGATGCCCTCCAAACTCTATGTGTCCCTCGAGAAAGGGGACTTCCGAACGATGCCCGGGTACATCCCTTCGCTTGGGATCGCCGGTGTCAAGATCGTCAACGTCCACCCTGGAAACCCTGCCTTGGGACTTCCCACCGTGATGGCGCTCACGGTCATCCTCGACGTGGACACAGGGCTTCCGGAATCTATCCTGAATGCAACGGCACTCACCGACCTTCGGACCGGGGCGGCGGGGGCGGTCGCTGCGAAGTACCTCTCCCCCAGGCCAAGAGTGCGGCTCGGCCTCGTCGGGTCAGGACGGCAGGCCCGTGCACAGGTCATTGCAATCGGAAAAGAGCTCTCCATCAGCGAAGTCCTCGTCTGGAGCAGGAACAGGGCCAATGCAGAGAAGTTCTGCGAGAGTCCCGGAATGCCGGCGTGCCGGAGCGAGGATCTGGAGACTGTCTGCGACTGCGATATCCTTGTCACGACAACCCCTTCCAGGGAGCCACTCGTCATGGACCGGTGGGTATCGGAGGGGACGCACATCAATGCCATAGGTGCAGATGCACCCGGAAAACAGGAACTCGATCCAGCGATCCTGCAGAGGGCAACGGTGTTCGTGGACGATCCAAAGCAGGCCATCCACTCGGGCGAGATCAACGTGCCTATCGCGAGGGGCCTCTTCGGACCGGAGCAGGTTGCGGGAACCCTGGGGGAAGTGGTCACCGGTCAGAAAGGCCGGAAGAGGGCGGAGGAGATCACTGTCTTCGACTCGACAGGTCTTGCCATCCAGGACCTTGCCATAGCCGCGATCGCACGGGTCTCGGCAGAGAGTATCGACCTGCCGTTCGGCTGATGTCCACGCCAGCTCGGGGAAGCTTAAGGGGGAGAGAAACTCCCCTGCAGCAACGCGGTCAGCTGTCCAGAGACCTGCTCCACTTCTTCCAGACCACTTCCCGGTACACCGGACCACTGTTATAGGTACAGAACGGGATGAGGGTCCCTTCCGGCGTCGCATAGTGGATGCAGCACCGCTGGACGCGGGAGAGGTCGTAATTGTACCGGTCCATGAAGTGCATGGTCCCGACAAAGAGAGCGTTCCAGTGGAACTCCTTGAGTGCGTCGAAATTATGGAATACGAGAGTCTTCCCGAGGAGTTTCCAGAGATCGTGCCCAGTCTTGGATTCTTCCTTCCTGACAGACTGGTTGAGCTGCGAGATGACCGACAGGAGAGCGCGGTACTTCACCAGGAAACCTCCTTTTTTCAGTTGCTCTGCAGTCTCTTCGAGGGCCGAAAGGAGATTGTCGACATCGACCATCCGGTTAATCGGTGTGAGCCTATCGTCGTTGACAAAGACGTAGGTCGCTGCTCCGCAGTGCTGGTGCGCCGTGAAGCGGATCTGTGGTTTTCCCGTCAATGCCTCGACGAAGTCAGATATGGGGACGACACAGGGGACAGGGTAGAAATCGTCCCTCTTGATGATTGCACCGGTCTGCTCCTCGATGTCCCGGAGGAGCTCGGGGATGGTGATCCTTTCGCGGGCGACGTCCTCTTCGCTCGCAGCTCCAGTGAACGCGATCGGCTGGAAATTGACACCTCTCACAGCGCGTATGTGGTCAGCTGCGAACTGGATGATCTCCCCGACCTCGTGGTCGTTCCGCCCCTTGATGACAGTCGGGACCAGGACCACTCCGACCTCGAGTTCCTCGCAGTTCTCGATAACTTTCCTGTCTGTTGCGATCTTTGAGTTGGTCTCTCTCGTCACGCCATCGAAGTGGAGGTACAGGGTGGAGAGACCCGCGTCTTTCAGCTCACGGAGATACGAAATGTCCTTTGCGAGCTTGATGCCGTTTGTCGCGACCTGCACCTGGGGAAACCCCATCTCCTTTGCTGCAGAGATTATCCGGGGCAGGTCATCCCTCATCGTGGGTTCTCCCCCCGAGAACTGGACTGCTGGTGTCGGGACCGGTCTCTCCTCGCGCAGAAGCCGGAGCATCGCCATGACCTGGTCGAACGTTGGTTCGTAAATGTACCCGCATGCCCTGGCATTCGCAAAACAGAAGTCGCAGTTGAGGTTGCACCGGTTCGTCAGGTCGATATTTGCAAGCAGCGTCGCAGACTTGTGGTTTGTGCATATCCCGCAGTAGGAGGGACAGCCGTCAGGTGGGGCATCCCGCTGCGGATTCCCGAGGCCCCTCCCGACCGATTCGAACCGTTCGAACTTCTTCCAGATCTCAGCATCGGACCAGTACAGGTCACGGAAATGACCGTGATCCGGGCAGGTGCGCTCGAGCCAGACCTTCCCCTCGTCTTCCAGGATCGTCGCATCGAGCACCGCGTTGCATCTCGGGCAGAGACTCCTGGTCTTCTTGAGTATCTCCGGCATGACACCAATCCACCGTCAGATTGATAATTTTTGGGATATCTTAGTGATTATAATTATACTTTAGTACAGTAACTGGAGAGCATAGTATTAGTCTCGAATCATTCATAATAGCACTGGTTGCCGCATTGTGGTGCATGCTGCCTGCATATGTCCCCAACTCCGTGGCTGCATGCTTCGGCGGCGGCCGGCCGATCGACGGGGGGCGGGTATTCTCCGACGGGATGCGTATCCTTGGTGACGGCAAGACCTGGCGAGGTTTCTTCTCTGGTGTCCTCGGGGGAATCATCGTCGGTATTGTCCAGATAGGTGTCCAGGGGGTAATGGACATATCGTTCCTCCCGGTTCATACTCCGCTATCCGTGACACTGCTTGCAGTAGGGGCCCTGCTGGGAGACCTTGCCAAGAGTTTCTTCAAGCGCCGCCTGAAGAAACCGAGCGGCGAGAAGTGGCCGGTGGCGGATCAGTATGACCTCGTGGCAGGAGCATTCCTCCTCCTCGCTCTCTTTGACCCCGACTGGCTCCTCAGCGCGGTCACGCCCCCCGTGCTCTTCTGGATCCTTGTCATCACCCCCCTGCTGCACAAGATGGCCAACGTGGTAGGGTACTATGCAGGAGTGAAGGATGTCCCATGGTGAACGAGATCGTGCAGCTCCTGCTCAGGTACGGGGCACTCGAATACGGGGACTTCGTTCTCGCTTCAGGAGAAAAGAGCTCTTATTACCTCGATATAAAGAAGGTGGTCACGAGACCCGAGGCGCTCCAGGGAATCGCAGCCTTGATATCTCGCATGTATGACTTCGAGGTCGTTGCCGGGGTCGCCGTCGGGGGCATCCCCCTTGCGGTTGCCGTCTCGCTTATGAGCGGGAAGCCCTTTGCAATCGTCCGCAGCCAGGAGAAGGGGCATGGGAAGCCCGGGATGGTCATAGGGGAGGTGGGTGGCAGGCGTGTCCTTCTCGTGGAGGATGTGACGACCTCGGGGAGTTCAGTTCTCCAGGGCATAAGGGCGCTGCGGGAGGCTGGAGGAGTCGTCGATACCGCTGTCGTCGTGGTGGACAGGGAAGCCGGGGCGGAAGAGAGCCTGGCAAGAGAAGGCGTGCGGCTCGAAGCCCTCGCGAAGGCGTCCGAGATGCTCGGGGCTGGAAAGGAAACAGCAATCGTTAACAGACACGGTTCCGATACATGACTATGAAGATCCTGGTTGTGGGAGGCGGTGGCAGGGAACATGCCATTGCCATGGCGTTGTCCCGCAACAGCGATGTGGAACTGTATGCAGCGATGGCGCATGCAAACCCCGGCATCGTTCGCCTCAGCCGGAAGTTTCTCATCGTGAAGGAGACGGATATCCAGGCTGTCACCCGGTTTGCGCATCAGAACGCCCTGGATTATGCGATGATCGGTCCGGAGGCGCCACTCGAAGCAGGTGTCGTCGACAGCCTCGAGCAGGCAGGTGTCCCCTGTGTCGGTCCTACCAGGGCTGCAGCCCGGCTCGAGACGGACAAGGCGTTCTGCAGGCGTTTGATGGAGAGGTACGGTATCCCCGGGTGCCCGCGGTACCGGGTGTTCCTCGAGGCGGAAGACGCGATCCGTTTCCTGGAAGACTGCCCCGAAGACCTTGTCATCAAGCCCATCGGACTCACAGGTGGGAAGGGGGTAAGGATCGTAGGAGAGCATGTCGATCGGAAAGGTGCTGCTGCATATATCCGGAGCCTGCAGGGCGGCGTCGTCCTCGAGGAGAGGCTGCTCGGGGAAGAGTTCACCCTCCAGGCATTCTCTGACGGGTCGCACATTGTCCCGATGCCCCTTGTCCAGGACCATAAGAGGGCATTCGAGGGCGACCAGGGGCCAAATACCGGAGGCATGGGGTCCTATTCACTCCCTGGCCACGACCTTCCCTTCGTTTCCGGGAGTGACAGGGAGAAGGCGATGCAGATCATGCAGGCCACCATC
>JAKPSJ010000061.1 GCA_029555345.1 Methanobacteriota archaeon
CCGATCTGGTCTGTCGTCGGGCCGCTGGGCTTCGTCGGTGCGCTGATCCTCCTCCTCGTGCTCGCTGCCGTCACGCCCGCGGAGCTCTCCCGCGTCCCGTTCGACACGCAGGAGGCCGAGACCGAGCTTGCCGGGGGGCTGCTCGTCGAGTATTCCGGGAGGAACCTCGCGATGTTCTCCCTCGCCCAGGCCGCAAAGACGCTCGTCCTCGCAGCGGTCATCGTCGCGGTCTTCTTCCCCTGGAACATCTCGTCCTTCGTCGCGATGCCGCTATCCCTTTCCGTACTCGCAGACATCCTCTTCTTCCTCCTCAAGGCAGTCCTCGTCCTCTTCTTCGCGGTCACCCTCGTCCGCGTCGCGATGGCGAGGTTCCGGATCAACGACCTCGTCTCGTTCAACTGGGTCTACCTCTCCGTCATCGGCCTCGCAGGGCTCGTCCTCCTGATGGCCGACGTGGCCGTGGGACCGCTTTCGGGGGTGTGGCTGTGAGCCTCCTGCCGCTCGTCCCGGAGCTCCTGCGCCAGCTCTTCAGGGAGCCGGCCACGAACAGGTTCCCGGCCAAGTACCTCCCTCCCTCCGTGACAGGGTTCAACCGTGACGTGGAGGCCGGGCGGGCCGCGGTCGTCCCGCCGGTCCCGACACCGCCCCGGTTCAGGGGGAAGATCGCGTTCGACAGGGACTCCTGCATCGGGTGCACGCTCTGCGTGAAGGTCTGCCCGGCACACGCGATCGAGTTCCTCGCCGATGTCAAGAAGGTACGCGTCTGGGTCGACCAGTGCATCTTCTGCTCCCAGTGCACGAACATCTGCCCGAAGGACAGCCTCTCCATGACAGGCGAGTTCCTGCTCGCCGGAGAGGACAGGTATGCAG
This sequence comes from Methanobacteriota archaeon, assembly GCA_029555345.1. GTDB lineage: Archaea > Halobacteriota > Methanomicrobia > Methanomicrobiales > Methanospirillaceae > Methanolinea_A. The sequence goes on from JAKPSJ010000061.1 coordinate 871, forward strand.
ATGACCTGATCGTGGAGTGACCGGCAGGGCCCCTATTTTTCCCTCGCTCGTTGTTTCCCGATCTCCTAACAACGGTTGACAGTCTCAAACAGACCACCGCAGATCAGCAACAGATAATAACAACTCTCAAAGCGGAGAATGTTCAACTGAAAGCCCTGCTTGCCAAACTTGAAGCACGGTTGAACCAGGACAGCACAAACAGCAACCGGCCTCCCTCCAGCGACGGTTTTCGCCGTCCGCAGATGCCGCGCAAGAAGGATGGAAAATCCCCGGGAGGTCAGCCCGGCCACCCGGGGGCGCACCCTTGAACAAGTCGCTGACCATGACCTCCAGGACATTCCAAAGCGAGGAAATGGCAAGAGACTCTTGCCGGCTGGGGGGCTATAATGCAACCATTAAAAAACAGGATCAATCCATATTGACGGATTTAGCAGGTGTAGCCAGGGTAACCATATTTATCCTCATCACTATTAACCGACCAGTCTGAATAGTTACCATTTTTTGCTGGAGACTGCAGCGTCAATTGACTGAGTAGTCACTTATTTAAGTGTGTGAGTGAAGATATTACTGGGTTCCCTTAAACACCGGGGGACGGAGGCAGCCATATGAGCCGGCCCGTATCGGAAGAAAAACGTAAGGCGTTGATGGAGGCAGCCATCGATCTCTTTTCCATCCAGGGATTTCATGCAACACCGACCCAGCAGATATCGGACCGTGCCGGAGTCTCGGCAGGGACTCTCTTCCGGTACTTTCGGACGAAAGAAGACCTGATCGATGCACTCTATGCCTCCATTCACCAGGCACTTGCCGATGTGGTGAACGAGGCTATTCGTCCAGGAACCCCCGTGGAAGAACAGATCAAAAATGTCAAGCGACAGGTGCTTCACTGGATGTTTGAACATCCGAAACAGGCCCTCTTCTTCGAACGGTTCGACTCCTCCCCAAATATCAAGAACAAGGCAAAAGAGACGATATCCTCCCATCTCTCTGCCCTCGATGAATTGTACCAGAGAGGGATCTCCTGGGGAATACTGACAGGAATCGACAGGGAGGTGTTTCTGGCAAACTTCTGGTGCCCGAACTTCATGCTCATTCACCTGTATCTCTTCGGCAGATTGCAGAGTGGCATCGATGATATCATTGAACAGGCGGTTGCCTCAATGTGGTCCGGAATGGCGCAGAGGGAGGAAGACTGCAGGGTCCGGCAGGGAATATAGGATCGTAATCGAGAGCCGGCTCCACGGTCATCCACCAGCGTCAACAGGTTTTCCGGGATTTGGCAGAGCAGGATACCCAGCGTATTACCCGATCATGATCGTTTACACGAGGAAACACACGGCTATGGACAAACTACAGGGATACAGGAGAATGCTCCGCACAGGAGACTGGGTCAAATTTTATCCACTCTTTCCGCTTGCTGGAGCTTTCATCACCGCAGGCCTCTCATTCGACCTCGTCGGGGTTTTTATCCTCTTCTCCTGCGTCACCGCATATGGGTTTGTTGTCAACAATCTGTATGATGCAGAGATTGACAGACGCCATCCAGGGAAGACAAAGCAGGGGAAAAACCCCTTTGCCAACGGATCGATACCGAAGAGAGAGGTCGCCGGCATGTGCGTGGCACTCGCAGGAATACCGCTTCTTGCCTCCCTCACCCTATCGGGCACGGGATTCATCTCTATCCTTCTCTGCTTGATTGCCCTGACGCTCTATTCGGCGCCACCTATCAGGCTCAAGGATCGGTTTGCAGCGGATATTGTCTGCCACGGCGTGATGTTCGGCGGACTGCCGTTTCTCGCGGGGTATATCCTTGCAGGGGGCGCAATTACCGGCTTTCCCGCCCTCCCCATGGCATCGGCCCTTGTCTGCACATTACTCTGCTGCGAAGCGCTGATTATCCACGAAATCCTGGAATATCACGACGACCTGGGGACCACCCAAACCACTGTTGTCGGCATCGGCCTGAGAAACGGAGTTCTCCTCCTTGGCATTACCGCTGTATTCTCCGTTGTGGCGTTTGGGCTGATCTCGTGGTGGTTTGCGATCGATGTTGGAGTAACTGCCGTCATGGTTACCTTCCTTATCTGTTACCCGATCTACTGCTGCCGAACATTACTGAATCCGGCCGCTGAAAGGGGCTACCGCAGGTTCATGAATAACCACCTGTTTCACACGCGGTGATCTCCAGTGATATCGGTAATCATTCCTGCACTCAACGAAGAGGCGACCATTCTCGACTGCCTGGAGTCGCTTGCAGCCCAGAGCATTCCGCGAGCGACCTATGAGATCATCGTCGTCGACGGGGGATCGTCGGACCGAACCCGTGAGTACGCTAGACTCGTTGCCGACCGGGTTATCTCCCAGAAGCGAGCCGGGATCGGCGGCGCCCGCGGAGACGGAGCCAAGGCAGCAAACGGTGATATCCTAGTCTTCACAGACGCAGATACGCACCATCCCCCTGCCTGGCTGGAGACGATACAGGAATTACTCACAGTCGGCGGATACGATGTCTGCACAGGGCCGGTCAGATTTTATAACCCGACTTTTTGTTCGTACCTCGTACGGGGATGGCGGCAGTACTACTTTCTGTCCCATCTGTTTGGTTTCTACTGGCTTATAGGGTCCAATTTTGCAGTAAAAAAAGATGCGTATATCAGGGCGGGCGGTCACCGGGATATATCAATCCTAGAGGATTATGATCTCTCCCTGCGCCTCTTCAATACTCATGCCAAATGCATCCATGATCGTCGCATGGTGGCTCTTACCTCCGCACGTCGGATGAGGAGTATCCTTGGGTATGCATTGCTCTACACTAACGGGTATTATCATTACCACGTCAATGGCCGCGCTGAAAGCCTCCTGAACTACCCGTATCCGGTTACCATCGCCCTTCGGCAGTCTGCACTCTCCAATGACCTGAAATCAGTGTTAAAGAAGATCAACAGCGCCTGGAATAATGTCATCGAATACGGATGAGAGGGATCTGGGTGGAATACCGAAGGCATTGCCTTTCTACCGGGGACACCTCCCCTGGGACGATGTCGGCATTTGGGCATGGTTATCCGAACCATGTTCTGATCAAAGGCATCGAACACTTCGTCGAGAAGGCGGTAGGATAACGGATCAACTCACATGGTGCAGCCGGATCAGAAACGGCATCTCCCTCGCCGCCCCGAACGAGACCCTGGCGTCGGCATACCTGAAAAAGGCCGAAGAGGCCCTTGAAACGATGCAGACGGTCACCGCTCATGACCGGAGGACAACAACTGCATACTGCGCGATGTACATCTCTCTATACGCTGTCCTCACGCGGAGATGTAATTCGAAGCTGCCCCCCCCACCTGCGATAGATCGGGGTCGATGAAGGTATCGGTGTTCCCAGTATCCTCTCGCAGGACTTTTAACGGCTCCCGGGTGTTCATTTCCTGGCTGAAACATTCGACTCTGGATTCCTGTACCTCCGTGATCATTGTGACGTTTCTTGTTTTGCCAGTCACTGAACCGCCGCAGGGGCTCCCTCCGGGAGTGGCGGGGCCTCTCTTGCCTGGGATGGTGGGGCGGGAGGAAGACCTCCCTCGTTCTCAATTGCCCACTCGAAAATAGCGAAGTGCCCTTTGCCCGAGTAGAATAGGAGTTGTGGCAAGGGTCCCGAGGATCTCCCCTGGTGGAGACCCAATATAGAGACGGAAAACCCGGTTCCAGTCCATGTTTCCAGGAGTCCGCGCCATCGTGGGGGATTGGTTGCAGAAGGAGAACCCTGGTCCCCCCCGTGGCATCGGTGGGCGAAAGAGAGCCCAATTTGCTAAACAGGAACCGTATAGTTCGGAGAGATCATCCGGAAGGATGCACTCGGAAGAGTCCTGGGTGCTGAAACCGACCCCGGCATCAAGGCAAGACGGGGACCCCGTCCGGTCCATCCCTCTCCAGGGTCCCAATGAGCCGGTCTGCACCCTCCCGGACAACCGGGGACAACCCCTCCCCCGTCTCCACGACGAGGGGCTGGACCCCGACGATGACGACCCTCCCCGCCGTGCCGGAAAGGAAGTCCACGAGGACGTCGAGCGAGACCTGGTGCGTCCCGAAAGAGACGGCGCTGATCTTCTCCTTCGGCACGACGCGGGACTCTCCGGCGGGGATGCCCATATCTGCCGCATCGACGAGCACGAGGAGGTGCGGGCGCTCCTTCCTGACGATGCCGGTGAAGTTCTCAGGGACGGTCCCGCAGTCAAGCGACCTCCAGCCCCGCCCGCGGAAGTTCCGTGCGACGTAATTCCCAGCACCGTCGTCCCGCCGGAGCGGGTTTCCTATGCCCATGAGGATATTTCCCATCGCTTTTCCCCCGGGAGATCCTGCACCGGCCCGGAAAACACCATGCGGCTGACTGCCCTCATCATTCCCTGACAGTCTTTCTCCCGTGCCACTATGAACCCACCCCGGGCACCTTCGTCCTCCATCATCGTGCCGGAAACAGGCCCGCGTGGTTCCTTTCAGAGGCCGAGCATCGAGAGTGCCGCGAGGACCCCAACGATCATGGCTGCGACTGCAGCGATCACAGGCCAGGAAGAGACCCCGAAGAGCTGTGGGAGCGTCTCTGCCGGGAACTTCCCGCGGCCCAGGACAGATCTCTCCAGGGCAGGGTAGAGCCTGGCGAAGATACCGGCGCCGATCACGATCCCCGCCATGCCGGCGGCAGCATCGAGCGCCCCGGACCCGAATGCGCTGGCTGCCGTGCCGGGGCAGTAGCCGAGGACTGCGAACCCGACACCGAAGACGAGCCCCCCGATGACGGTCGAGCCCACCGAGCCTTCCCGGACGTGGAGCCGGACCAGCCCTGCAGCCTTCATTGCATGGACCCCGACCATCCCGACGAGGATTGCAGAGAGCATCACCTTCGCGACGGTGAAGTCTGTAAGGAGGAGCTGCCCGATGATGACACCGTACTCCGCGACCCCTCCTCTCTGGAGGAGGAACCCGAATGCAACCCCGAACAGGAGCCCCAGTACCGCCTGGACAGTCCTGTCCTGCCGGATCCTTTCAAGTGGCATGCGGCACCGCCCTCACGGGAACCGGAAACCAAAGAGCAGCCATGCCGTAACGATGCCACCGGCGAAGAAACAGATCACAGCGACCCAGCTCGCGACCGAGAGCTGGAGCGTGCCGGAGATGCCGTGGCCTGAGGTGCACCCGCCAGCCCAGCGGGCCCCAAGGCCCATGATCATTCCGCCGGCAAGCGCCACGGCGAGCCGGAAGAGTGTTCCCGGTCCGAATGCCGCGGAAAATTCGGGCGGAACGACGAGTAGAGCAAGCGTACCCGCCGCGAACGAAGAGACGAACCCGCCGATCACGACCCCTACCAGGATCGTCCACTGCCAGTCAACTACTGGGGTCACCTGGCGGTAGTACGGCATCGACCCTGCGCTCTTCGGCGATACCGCCTTCTCGATCATCCCGGCCGTCTTTGCGTATGCAGTCGAGACCCCGAGGGGGCGGTCGGAGAGGAGAAACGTCATCCAGACGAGGACGCCGATCCCTGCACCTGCGATGTATGGCGACCATGTCGCCGCAAAAAGCCAGTCCAGCATGGAAAAGTTCCCCTATCTCAAGCAGCTGCACTCCGTGCTGATAATTCCTCCTGATCAGGATGCAAAGCCTGCCCTCTGGTATGCTGAAAACCCGCCTCCAAGGTTGGAAACGGTTCTAAACCCGTTCATCTTCAGGATACTCGCCGCAATGCTTGCCCGCTGGCCTCCCCTGCACATGACGATAATGTGCCTGCCAGGGTCGAGCTCCCGGTATCGTGTCCGGAGGTCGTGCCATGGTATCCGGGTCGATCCCCTGACAGGGGCTGCCAACCCCTCTTCCCGGGACCTGACGTCAAGCAGGACTGCACTGCCGCTCTCGACCAGGGCATGTGCCTCGGTTGGCGCAAGGACGGGGACACGGTCGATCGGGAGGCCTTCGGTCCCCCAGTGAAGCATTCCCCCTTCGAGATATCCTGCTACGCGGTCTAACCCGACGCGCCTCAGCTGGAGGGCGGCCTCCTCTGCCTGAAAGATTTCCTCTACGACCAGGAGGATCTCTCGCACCGGGGGGATGATCCAGCCAGCCTGCGTTGCGAAGTTCCCGGAGATGTCGATGTGCCATACCCCGGGGATGTGAAGCCCGGAAAATGAAGGGTAGCTCCGGACATCGAGTAGCACCGCGTCTATCTCCCTTGCCCGCCGGGAAAAGTCCGCGGGTCCGAGCGGGGCTGGTCGTGGGAGCTTGCGCATCAGGACCGGGCCTTCCCGGTTTATCTCCGAGCAGCGGGAGAAATGGTCCGGGGCCGCAGGCATATCAGACGTGAGGGCTTGGACGAACTCCTGCCTGTCCCTGATCCTGAGTGCATAGTTGTATCTCTTTTCGTACCCGATGGTGCTCGTTCTCTTCGCCGCCATCGCCCTGCCGCATAGCGAGCCCATCCCGTGCGCCGGATACAGCTCGCATTCGTCCGGGAGTGCAAGTATTTTTGTCTGCAGGTTCTCGAAGAGCGACGTGGCAAGTTCTTCAGCCTTCCCCGGGAAGAGGTCGGGGCGGCCCACGTCACCGACAAAAAGGGTGTCACCGGAGAAGAGGGCGACCGGGGTCCTGCCGCGGGACATATCTGTTGCAACGTAGCAGATGTGCTCGGGTGTATGGCCTGCAGTCTCGATCACCCGGAACGTGACCTCCTCCAGCTCCACCTCATCCCCCTCGACGAGGGGCTCGTGGGGAAACGAGCAGTGTCCCGCCCCTGGGGCGTAGATTTCTGCGCCCGTGGCTTCGGCAAGGTCAAGATGCCCCGATACGAAATCTGCATGGAGGTGGGTCTCGATAACATGCGTGATGGTGAGGCCCATGCCGCGTGCGGCAGCAAGGTACCTCCCGACATCACGCGCCGGGTCAATGACAGCGCATGTCCTGTTCCCGGCAACGATGTAGGAACTGTGGGCTATTCCAGGGATGAAGAACTGCTGGATAATCATACCGGTCTATGCAACGAGTAGATACATGAGAGTTACTGCAATCGCAATGAATACGACCGTCATGATGCTCCCTGCTTTCAGGTAATCACTCGGCCTGTACCCGCCAGGTCCCATCAAGAGGGCGTTGACCTGGTGTGTAGGGAGGATGAAGCTGTTCTGAGCACATACTGCAACGAGGAGGGCGAGGGCCCGCGGGTCGATACCCACACCCTGTCCCATCAGCATGACAAGGGGCACGAGGAGGACTGTTGCGGCAACGTTCGAGATAACGAGGGAGAGAACCGTTGCAATGACGGCGACTGCCAGCATTACAGCGATGGGGTGGGCCCCGGTCAGCATCCCCATAAGCGACCCCGCGAGGAGAGCAGCAGCCCCGCTCTTTTCAACAGCTATTCCAAGGGGGATGAGCCCGCCGATGAGGACGATTGTCTTCCAGTCGACAGCCCGGTAAACATCAGCGGGACCGAGTATCCCTGACAGGACCATTGCGACGACACCCGTGAGCAGGGCCAGGGATATGGGAACCCCTGTCAAGGTTAAGCCAAGGGCTGCAGCAAAGATCAGCACGGCTGACCAGCCCTTCCGGAAATGGACAGGGTCGCCTTCAAGTCGGGATATGAGCTGGAGGTCGCGGTGCGAGGCGAGGACCCGGAGGTTCTCCCACGGCCCGAAAGCAACGATAATGTCCCCGGGGGCAAGGGGCATGTCCGAGAAGTCAGCCCGCGTCTCGATCTCTCCCCTCACGTGGATGAGGGGTTCGATGGCAAATGTCTTCCTGAACATGATATCGCGGGGTGTCTTCCCGGTTATGGATGCCCGTGGACGGACAACGAGCTCTGCAAAACCGTATCCTCCTCCGATGATCTGCTCCCGGAAGCTGTCCGTTTCACCGGATGGAATGCACCCGGTTTCCGTGGCAAACCTCTCAAAGCCCTCCTCCGGGCCAATGATTGCAAGCTGCTGGCCGGTTTCGAACCGGGTCCACCGGGACGGCGCGACCTGGACATCACCCCCCTTGCTGACTGCGAGGAGGGTAAGGCCATATGGGTTCCCGGAGAAGACCTCTTCGCGGGTCCTCCCGGACAGGGGGGAGGATTCACTGATCCGACAGGTCATGATGGGGTGGTCTATCCCCCATATCTCCTTGACTGAAGGCCCGGTAACTTCGCCCCTGGCCTCGGGAAGGACCCTGTCACCCGCAAGCGAAAACATTGCCACTCCTGCCAGGAGCAGGAAAATACCAATGGGTGTGACCGCAAAGAGAGAAAACGGCTCATACCCTGCCTGGCGGAGCAGGTCATTCAAGACGATCAGAGGGCCGGACCCGATCATCGTCAATGTACCTCCGAGGATGGCAGAAAACCCGATTGGCATCATCAGGTGTGAGATGGGTATCCCCGTCCGCCTTGCGATCCTCCCCGCGGCCGGGAGGAAGAGGGCCGCTGCCCCGACATTATGAATTACGGAGGAGAGGAGCCCGACAGTCATCGATGTAGCGGCAACGACCCGCTGCTCGGCAGTCCCCGCATACCGGACGATCAACCCGGCAATGCGTGCCGTGACCCCTGTCCGCTCCAGCCCTGCTCCGAGCGCCATGACTGCTGCCATAGCGACGACGGCGTTCGAGGCAAAACCCGAGATTGCCTCCTCCGGTGTGACGAGGCCGAGCCACGCAAGCGCCAGACAGGCGAGGACTGCGACCAAGTCTATCCGCAGAAGGTCGCTTGCGAAGAGGATAAGCGTCACGACAACGACTACCGAAACGAGGAGGATTTCGGGGTCCATATGTGTTCGTAGGCAGGTGCGACAAAAGACAGGAAATAGATTCCTACCCGGAACGGTGAGAGAGATCATGGCCGGTCCCGGCAAAGAGATGTCCCCCGCACGAGCCGTTCCCAGGACACCGGGGAAGGAAAGGACACAATTAATTGTCATGAAAGGAGAACTAACCTGCTGCACCTGGTTCACCTGCGTGTTTCCCATGGACCTCCCCCCGAAGACATCGCTGTTCGAGATCTGTCCTGCAAAAGCAGTTCCACTCCATGAAAGGCTCGTTCGCTTCGCCATCCCTTTCGTTATCGGGGGTTTCTACATCCTTCTCTGCTTTCTCCTCATGCCTTACGAAAGCGCACTCCTCCTTGGCGGCCTGATGCTCGCATACCTCGTCCCCCCGGCAGGCAAGGAGAGCATTGTCCCCCTGGGCGTTGCACTTGGCTTTCCGTGGTGGCTTATCGCGTTCTCCATTGGCTTGATGGACGTGCTCGCCGGTATATTCATGGCCCTGAACTTCGACGTCGCGCTCAGGATACCTCTCCTCGGCCAGTGGATCTCGAAGATTCTCCAGAAGGGCAATGACTTCGTGAGGCGACGCCCCTGGCTCGAGAAGTTCTGCTTTTTCGGCGTGGTCCTCTTCGTTATGTTCCCCCTCCAGGGGAGCGGGGGGATAGGGGGCTCGCTCGTCGGATGGATGGCAGGGCTGTCGCCTGCCCGCACGCTCCTCGCCATAACTATCGGGGCGTTCCTCGGGTGCAGCGTGATTGCCACTGGTTCCCAGGCGATAAAGGGCCTCCTTCTTTCGAACCACGAGGCTGGGGTCATCGCTCTTGCAGGAGTCGTTGCCGTGTTCGTGCTGTCCTACCTTGCCTACCGGTGGAAGGTCAAACGGTGAACACCTATCTCCTGCCTGAAAGCCATGTGATCCTGCAGAAACCTGCCTCGTCGAGGTGACCCCTCTCGTGCGTCCAATGGACCGAGCTGCCATCGGGCCCGGTCCCGGGTGTGCAGGGGTGTGGCTGTTTGTGAAGACTCAATCCAGGATTCCACACTTTCGATACGCGGTCCTGTCGCACTTATCTGCCGAAACAATCGATTCGGGGTGAGAGAGTGAGTCCCTTTATCATGGATATCCAGCCAGCGGACCAGCATTTTTCCGACCAATGCGGGCGTGTTTTCCCCTGCCACAACTCTCTTGACCTACAGGGACAAAGAATGAGTCAGGAACTTCAAGGAAGTGATGCAATGGTCGAGGTCGCAAACGCACGCACGAAGGGGCTTGCACTTTTTCGGAAGGACATGGAGAGCCTCGAGGGGGAATTCTCCTATGGAGAGACTGCATACCACCTCCCCGTCTGCTACGCCCTCACGGGGAAGAGGGTATCAAATGCCGATTCCGCCCGGGAGGTCTACAGGGAGACGGGCGAGTCCGTGTTCGTCGCAGGCGAGTGCACTGTTGCGGCCTCGGTCGCGGCAAAGGGGGGGTTCCCCCCTCCTTTCACCGGGTTCATAGGGGACGCCGTGATCCGGAAGCTCGGGTATTCTCTTGTCGACGGGAGCATAGCGGGCCTCGCTCTCGTGACAGGGACGCCGGCCGTTCCCGACCACGTGGTCGCGATCTGCCGCGAGCTCCAGGAGAAGCTGATGCTCACGTTCCTGTCCGGCGACGTGGTCCCTGCCCTCGTCGACGCGGGAGTGAAGGTCGGAGTCGAGTTCCGCCTCGTCCCACTCGGGCCTGGACCGATCCATGCGGTGCACCTAACAGACCTCCTCGCCCGTGTCGCGATGATGTTCGGGGGAGTTGCCCCGGGCGATGCGGACCGCCTCGTCCGGTACGCGAATGACCGGACAAAGGTCTTTGCAGCGGTCTTCCCCGGTCTCTCGGACCGCGAAGTCGCATACATCGACGCCCTCAGGTCGCTTGGCGTATCCCTCGTCGCGGTCGGCGATTACGAGGGAGACGGGTGGGTCCCGGCAGAACCGTCCCGTGCCGTCGCGACGGGGATGGCCGAGCGGGGCATCTCGGTCGCCGTGACCGCCATCCCGATCCCGATGCACTGCTCCCCTGCATTCGAGGGGAAGAGCATCAGGAAGGAGGAGATGTACGTGGAGTTCGGAGGCGGGCGTTCGCCCGCGTTCGAGCTCCTCGTGATGCGCGATGAGGGTCAGGTGGTCGACGGCAAAGTCACGCTGATAGGCCCGGATGTCGACCAGCTGCAGGAAGGGAGCGCCGTTCCCCTCGGCATCATCGTCGAGGTGGCCGGGAAGCAGATGCGGAAGGAGTACGAGCCGGTCCTCGAGCGGCGGATCCACAACTTCATCAACTACGGGGAGGGGTCCTGGCACGTCGCACAGCGGGATCTCATCTGGGTGCGCCTCTCGAAGGAGGCTGTCAAAAACGGCGTGAAGATCCGGGACCTGGGAGTCCTCCTTGCCGCCAAGTTCCGGATGGACTTCCCCACGATCATAGACGCCGTCCAGGTAACCCTCATCACGGACCGGGAGCGGGTCCTCGCCGGGAAGCAAAAGGCCGAACTCGTGTATGCCGAGCGGGACAGCAGGATCGCCGGGATGAAGGACTCCGACGTGGATACATTCTACTCGTGCACGCTCTGCCAGACGTTCGCCCCGAACCACGTCTGCATCATCACCCCCGAGCGCCCTGCCCTATGCGGCGCCATCTCATGGCTCGACGGGAAAGTCGCCCACGAGATCTCGCCGGCAGGCGCGAACCAGCCCGTCCCGAAGGGGTCCGCGATCGATGACCTGCGCGGGGAGTTCGAAGGCGTGAACAGTTTCGTCAGGAAGGCCTCCCATGGCGAGGTCGCCCGGTGCTGTCTATACAGCATCATGGAGTCGCCCATGACCTGCTGCGGCTGCTTCGAGTGCATCGCCCTGGTCGTCCCGGAAGCGAACGGCGTACTCGTCGTGAACCGCGAGTACCAGGGGGAGACCCCCGTGGGGATGACGTTCTCCACGCTCGCAGGGACGATCGGCGGCGGCGCCCAGACACCCGGGTTCATCGGGATCTCCAAGAACTTCATCCTGAGCGAACGGTTCATCCAGGCGGATGGGGGGATATCCCGCCTTGTCTGGCTCCCCTCCCTCCTCAAGGAGGAGCTCAGGGACAGGCTCCGCGAGGCCCTGGCTGCCCGGGGGCTTCCGGACCTCTATGAGAAGATAGCCGACGAGACCAGGGCGACCACTCTCGAAGAGCTGGTCGCGTTCCTGGCATCTGTCGACCACCCGGCACTCACCATGCCGCCGCTTCTCTAAAGGGGACTGCCATGACCACGTTGGGACAATGGGAAGGGAGCATCGTGAAGGTGACGATCGGGGCGACTCCTGCAGATGGGGGGACACGCCGGGCGACCTGCACGATCGGGGGAGACCGCGACCTCCCGCTCCTCGGGGAGCCAGGAAATCTATCCACCATCCCGAAGATCGCCTTCGATGTCTGCGATGACCCGGCGCTCTGGCCCGAAGTCCTCCGCCTGACCATGGGGGACGAGTTGGGGGACCCCGCAGCGATGGCGGCACGGGCGGAACGGGAGATGGGTGCGGACCTCGTCCGCCTCAACCTGACCAGCACCCGGCGGAAGGGCTTCTCTGACTTTCCGGCGATACGAAAGACCATCGAGGACGTCCTCTCGGCGACCGGCCTGCCCCTGATCATCGAGGGGAGCGCGGACCCGGCGATCGATTCCGAGGTATTCCAGCAGTGCGGGGAGGCGGCGGAAGGTGAGAACGTCCTGCTCGGCACCGCGGAAGCCGACCGGTACCGGAGCGTTGCCGCTGCAGCGGTTGCGTACCGCCACGGGGTGATCGCCCAGTCCCCGATAGACGCGAACCTCGCCAAGCAGCTGAACATCCTCCTCCGGGAGGTCGGGGTCTCCCAGGACAGGATCGTGATCGATCCCTACACGGGGGCGCTCGGGTACGGGCTGGAGTACTCGTACTCGGTCATGGAGCGTATCCGGTACGCGGCGCTCAAGGGGGACCAGGACCTCTCTTCCCCGATGATCAGCGCATCCCCTGACGCCCTCACGATCAAGGAGGTCCGCGAGGGGAGTATTCAGCAGCGGTACGAGACCGGGTGCACCTGGGAGTACACGACAGCCCTCGCAGCAATCGTGGCCGGGGCCGCGATCGTCGTGGTCCGCCACCCCGGCACCGTACCCCTCCTGAAAGATGCCATCGCGGGCCTTACCCGCGGGAGGGGGGGGTGAACCGGGAATGGCCCTCAAGGCACTCGATATCTACAAGATCCTCCCCAAGAAGAACTGCAAGGAGTGCGGCGAGCCGACGTGCCTCACCTTCGCGATGAAACTGGCCTCGGGGAAGGGGGACGTAAATCTCTGCCCGTACCTCGACGCGGAAGCGCGGGAACTCCTCGGCGCCTCCACAAAACCCCCGGTCGCGAAGGTGACCATCGGGGTCGGCGAGCGGAGCGTCACCATCGGGGAGGAGACCGTATTCTTCCGGCACGAGAAGACATTCGTCCATCCCCCAGGCATCTTCTTCGAGGTCTCTGACCTTGACTCCGACGAGGCGATCCACGCGGTCGCGACCCGGGTCTTCTCGGAGTCCTTCGTCCGGATCGGCCAGAGCCTCCAGTGGAGCGGGCTTGCCGTGCGCTGCAGGAGCCAGTCTCCCGAGCGGTATGCAGCCGTCGTCGATTCGATCGAGAAGAAAGGGTACCACCTCCCACTTGTCCTGGTAGCGGATACCCCGGCACTCCTCGAAGCGGCTCTCCCGCGGGCCGGGCAGTTCCGCCCGCTCCTCCATGCAGCGAGGCAGGACACTGCCAATGAAATGTCCACCCTTGCCCGCAACTATGGCTGCCCCCTCGTGGTCGCCGATCCCGACCACGACCGCCTCCTCTCCCTCGCGACCCGCAGCGAGGGGGCGATCGGGCAGGACCTCCTCCTCGACGCTTCGCCCGCGACGCTCCGTGAGCTCCTGGTCTCTTCCTCCCGCATAAGGATGGAGGCTATCTCGCGGGTCCCCGGGGCAGGTTATCCTCTCTACGTCGATGCGGGGGGCATCGAGGGGACCATCTCCGCCGTCCTCCTCGCGGTCCTCAAGTTCGGCGGTGTGATCGTGACCCCGCCCCTCGACGCGGCGAGCGCAAGAGCTGCCCTGACTCTGCGGCAGAACATCTATACCGACCCCCAGCGCCCCATCCAGATGAGCCCCGGCCTGTACAGGCTCGGGAACCCGGGGCCCGACTCCCCTGTCTTCCTCACCGTGAACTTTTCGCTCACCTATTTCACCCTCACGAGTTACCTCGAGGCCACGGGAGAGCCCTGCTACCTCCTCCTCGCCGACACCGAGGGGCTCTCTGTCCTGACCGCGGTCGCCTCGGGCAAGCTCTCGGAGACGACCGTCAAGGAAGCGGTCCAGAAGGCAGGGCTCGAAAATGTCGTCTCACACCGGACCCTGATCATCCCCGGGTATGCAGCGCCGCTCAGCGGGAAGATCGAGGACGCGACGGGATGGAAGGTCCTCGTCGGCCCGCGGGACGCAGCCGAAGTGGGGGAGTTCCTCGAAAAGGAGTGGCACTCCTGATATGCCCGTCGTCACGTTCCTCCCCAGCTTCCGCAAGGTGACCGTCCCCCGCGGGAGCACGATCCTGGACGCCGCCCGCGCCGCGGGGATCGAGATGAACGTCGTCTGCGGCGGGGAGGGCAAGTGCGGCAAGTGCGTGAGCGTCGTCAAGAACGGAAAGGTCACCGTCGACGAGACGCGGCTGTCCCGGTTCTTCTCCCCCGAGGAGCGGGAGCAGGGCTACTGCCTCGCCTGCATGTCTTTCATAGACGAGGACATCCAGGTCTTCCTCCCCGAATCGAGCCTCGTCCAGGCGCAGCAGATCCTCATCGAGTCGCTGGGCAGGACGACCGAGTTCCACCCGGCGGTCTGGAAGTACGCGATCACGCTCAAGCCCCCCACACTCGAGAACCCCTCGCCAGACCTCTCCCGCCTCCTCTGGGGAGTCGAACAGGCCGGGGGGCCTCCTGCCAAGAAGGTCTACGCCCCCCTCGAGATCATCCGGCGCATTCCCCGGATCCTCCGGGATAGCGGGTGGCATGTCACCGCGACGGTAGCCCTGGTCCCCGGTGCCTACCGCCTCATCAACCTCGAGAAGGGCGATACCGCGGGACGCCTCTTCGGCGTCGCGATCGACCTCGGCACGACGACGATCGTCGCGTACATCCGGAACCTCTCCACCGGCGATATGGTCGGGGTCGGCTCCACCTACAACCGCCAGATCAGCTGCGGGGAGGACATCCTCGCCCGCGTGAACTTCGCGAAGAGGGAGGGGGGGCTTTCCACCCTCCAGTCCCTCGCCGTCGAAAGCATCAACACCGCGATCACGGAGGCCGCGAACAGGGGCGGCATCGACTGCGACGATATCTACGAGGTGGTGGTCGCCGGCAACACCATCATGACCCACATCCTGATGGGCATCGACCCAGGCTACATGATCGAGGAGCCCTACGTCCCCGTTGTCCGCCGGCACCTCACGACATCGGCCGGGAGGATCGGAGTATCGGTCGGGAACACGGCTCCTATGTTCATCTTCCCGGCGGTAAGCGACTACATCGGTGGGGACATCGTCGCCGATATCCTCGCCTGCGGGATGGCGGAGCACGAGGAAGTATCGCTCCTCGTCGATATCGGGACCAACTTCGAGGTCGTCCTCGGGAACCGCGAATGGATGATCTCCTGCGCCGGGGCGGCCGGCCCGGCCCTCGAAGGCGGGGAGGTGCTCTTCGGGATGAGGGCGAACCCCGGGGCGATCGAGCATGTCACCCTCGACCCTGAGACCCTCGAGCCGCACATCGAGACGATCAACGGTGGGAAGCCGAGGGGGATCTGCGGGTCGGGCCTCATCGACCTCCTCGCGGGGCTCCTTGAGGCCTGTGTCATCGACCGTACAGGGAAGATCAATACGGGGATCTCCCACCCCCGCATCCGCATGGGGGCCCATTACCCCGAGTTCCTCGTCGTCGAACGCGAGAAGAGCGCGATCATGAAGGATATCGTCATCACCGAGCGCGATATCAAGAACCTGATCATGAGCAAGGCATCGGTCCTCGCCGCGTGTTTCACCCTTATGAAGGTGGTTGGAGTGACGACGGATGCGATCAAGTCCGTCTACTTCTCGGGCGCCTTCGGCAACTACATACACAAGGAGAATGCCGTGACCATCGGCCTGATCCCCGAGGTCGACCCCTCCCAGATCCACACGATCGGGAACGGGGCCATCGAGGGTGCCTCGATCGCGCTCCTCAACCGGAAGGCCAGGAAACGGCTCGACGAGATCGCCCACAGCATCGGCTATGTCGAGCTGAATGCCTCCTCCTCGTTCATGGAGGAGTACACCAGGGCGACGTTCCTCCCCCACACAGACCTCTCCCTCTTCCCCCGTGTCGAGGAGAGACTGAAGGCATGCAGGCTCCGCAGGGGTGCTGGGCCATGAAGATGCTGGGCAGGTCAGGGATGTCTGCGACCGGCGTCGGGGCGCTCCCGCACACGGACCCGCGGGAGGCATGCGACGCGGTGATCCGGGTATTCCCCGACTTCCCGTACGTGCCGACACTCCCAGCCCGGGGGACCCTCGAGGGGATCGTATTCGCTGATTCTGAGCACCTGCCCGGGAGGGTCTTTGACGGCGAGCGGCTCGTGGTCGAGGACAGGGGAGACCTCCAGGCCTCCATGGAGCAGGTCTACCTAGATTTCCTCGAAGGAAACTTCGAACGCTACTCCTGGAGCCTGGAGTATGCGTCGGGGTTCGCGGAGATGATCACGCGGTCTCTTTCCGGGACACCGGTCCTGAAGGCCCAGGTCACGGGGCCGGTCACGTTCGGGATGCAGGTCGTCGACCGGGAACGGCGCCCGATCCTCTACGACCCCCAGTTTGCCGACGTCCTCGGGAAGATGACTGCGCTGCATGCACGCTGGTGCGAGGTCGCGATGGCAGGGACAGGGGTTGCCGAGACCCTCGTCGTCCTGAACGAGCCGTACCTGTCCGCGCTCGGGTCCCCGGTCATCCCCATCGGGGAAGACGTCGTGAGAGACCTCTGGCGCGATGTCGCGGGGATGGTAGAGGGTGGGCTTGGTATCCACTGCTGCGCTAATACCGACTGGGGTTTCGTCCTCTCGCTCGACCCGGCATTCCTCTCCTTCGATGCATTCCGGAACGGGAGCGAGTTCCTGCTCTACCTCGACGAGATAGTCGCGTACCTGGAGCGGGGCGGCACGATCGCGTGGGGGATTGTCCCTTCCGACTGGGAGACGTTCTCGGCCACCCCGGTCCCGGGCCTCCTGGAGCGTTTCCTCGCGATCCGGGAGCGGGTGGGGAAGGCCGGGGGATTGGACCTCTTCGATGCGAGGTCCGTCGTCACCCCGAGCTGCGGCATCAAGTTCGCCGATGAAATGGGCGCCGTCACGATCATGGAGACAGCAGCCTGGATCGCACGCCAGGTCCGGGACTCGGTCGCGGGAGAGTGACCATGGGAATACTGGAAAGATGTTGCAGCGAGAGGGAGTGACGATGAGAATACTGGAGACAGCCTGTACCACAATCTACGTGCGATGCTGCAGCGAGGAGCGTTGACCATGGGGATCCCGGTCGTCGCGGTCGCGGGGAAGGGCGGTACGGGCAAGACGACGATCGCGGCCCTCCTCGTCCGCTCCTTCGTCGGCAGCGGGATAAGGCCGGTCCTCGCAGTGGACGCGGACCCAAACGCCAACCTCCACGAAGCCCTCGGCATGACGCTCACCGAGACCATCGGGTCGCTCCGGGAGAGCGAGTTCCTGCGCCAGCTCCCGCCGGGAGTGTCCCGGACCGAC
>JAKPSJ010000075.1 GCA_029555345.1 Methanobacteriota archaeon
ACTGGAGGTAGGCGACAGCATAGAGGAGGAGGAGGGCATTGTCGAAGGTGTAAACGTGGGGGTCCTCGACCTGTTCCGGGGAGATCCTGATCGCGAGGAATGGGTACTCCTCCCTGTCGAATTCGAGCGGCGAGAATTCTCCTGGCCTTGACTGGTCCAGGGCTTCTGCCCTGTCTTTCACGATCTTCAAGGCTTTCTCCAGGACGGCCCTGTTCTCTATATCACCCAGGCGGGAGAGCGCCCGGCTTGCATCCGTTCCGGCCTTGGCGTAGAGCCCAAACTTGAACGACAGGACAGTGGACGCGATATCATGGGCGCAATCCCTTGTGACCTTTGAAAAGAACGGGGTGATCCGGTGGATATACTCATACAGGTACTTTTCCATTGTTTTCTCCTCCATGGAGGTGGTCTTTGGGGTGCTGAAGCGGAGATGGAGCCGCACTGCAAGGGCTGTGATACTTGCAGCGTACAGGCCCTGCAGGAACAGGGACGGTTTTGTCTCCAGCGGTGCCAGGAAGGCGAAGAAGGCAAACATCGGTGCGCAGAGCGAGACTATGTCCTTCCTTGGCTTGACGAGGGCAAGGAACGCGAGCACGAACGAACTTGCAACGCAACCCCAGTAAAAGTCGGCGGCATCGGCAATGACGCCTGCGTTCTCGAGGCCGATGCCAAGCAGCAGTCCGCCGAACGATAGCAGCGGGACGAGGAGGAAGAGCCCCAACTCGAGCCCCTTCCCTCGGTAATCTCGTTCTCCTCGCAGAAACACAGTACCACATGTATGTGGGGACGGGATAAGAAAAAGATTTCAATTCCTTTTTCCTGTAGAATACGTTGCAGTGCGCGCCTCGGATGATTTATGCGCCAGAGCATACTTACACTGTGTACATGAAGGTGTGCATAATGTGCGGGGGGGAGGGGACGCGGCTGCGGCCACTCACCTTCGAGCGGCCCAAGCCTTGTATACCGATCGTCGGCCTCCCCTCGATCCAGCACCTCGTCTCTCACCTCTCCAATCTCGGTTTCCGGGAAGTGATAATCACCCTCGGGTACATGGGTTCTGTCATCGAGGAATCTCTCAGGGACGGCTCCCTCTTCGGCGTGGAGATCACGTACGTGCGCGAGGAGACGAAACTCGGAACGGCGGGGAGCGTCAAGAATGCACAGCGGTACCTCGAGGACGGCGACTTCCTCGTTGTCGGGGGAGACCATGTCACCGACCTCAATCTCCTGGAGTTCTACCGTGACCACACAAGGAACCGCGCACCTATCACTATCGGCTTGATAAGCATCGATGAACCGGGTGACTATGGAATTGCCGAGATAGATGCCGATTTCCGAATCCAGCGGTTCAAGGAGAAACCCTCTCCCGGAGAGATCTTCTCGAACCTTGCTAGTACCGGGATATATGCCTGTACATCTGAAATCTTCGACGAAATCCCTTCCGAAACAAAATTTGACTTTGCCCGCGACCTCTTCCCCCGCCTGATGGAGGGAGGGCACCCCATAAGGGCCTGGCTTGCGCGGGGCAACTGGACCGATGTCGGGAACCCATTGTCTCTTCGCCATGCCGAGAGATGGAAACTCCAGGAGATCCCTTACACGAGCATCAGCGGGGACCTTACGATGAGAGCGGGCCAGATCCAGGGCCCTGTCCAGATAGGCAGTTCTTTCTCGATGGGAGAAAGTTCCCGGATCATAGGGCCTGTCTCTATAGGGGCAGGAACCGAGATAGAGGACCATGTCCTGATCGGGCCTTACACGTCCATCGGGGAGGACTGCTGTATCAGGAGCCACGCGAAAGTCTTTTCCTCCTCCCTCTACAACAGGGTGACGATCGGGATGAACTCGACCGTGTCAGGGAGCATCATCGACAATGACTCGGTCATTGGCGATGGGTGCAGTCTCGAGAATGACACTGTTATAGGTCCACGGGTGGTCATGGAAAAGGGAGTGGTGGTCCACTCGCGGACACGCGTTTGGCCCGAGGTCGAGATCCCTGCAGGGACGGTGATCCGGGAGCACCTCCTCAATGACGAATACGAAGTCCGGTACGACGGGTCCTAGTCTTTCCGGACCATGCGGTGCGTGATCGCGACCAGTGGGTGCCGTGCATAATCGAGTATCTGGATGTCGTCCAGGGGCCGGAGGTTCATGGCCCTTGCCGTGCGTTCCATCCCGAGTTCGATGTCCTCGTTCACCTCGATGACATAGGCATCGAGAGCTTTTATTCCCAGTTTTCGCGCGGCAATCGCACGGTGATGACCATCCACGAGAATGAGGCGCCCGGGTTTCCTCACGACGATGAGGGGCTCGGCGAGACCTTTCTTCAACTCGTATATCCTCCCCTCCAGTTCATCCTCGTATATCCGTGACTGGGTGGGGATCAGCTTGTCGATCGGCACAACTTCCCTCTTCAGTTCGGGTTCTATGCCATGGAGTGTTTTGAGGGTCGTTATGAAGTTGAAGACTTTTTCAGGGGAGACATGTTCGATCTGCGACCTTATGACATCGGTATTCGAGATGATGCCGAGCAGGTGGTTCTGCTCGTCCACCACGGGTAGTTTCTGGATCCCGGACCGGAATATCACCCTCGCGGCGTCATTGATGCTCATGTCAGGGTCTGCCACTATCAGCTTGTCTGACATGACCTCCCTGACCGGGGTGTCCGGGGGCTTGAAGAGGAGATCCCGTGCCGCAACGTATCCTACGACTTCATTTCCTTTTAGGACAGGAAAACCATCGTGCCCGGTCTCCTGGATCTTCTCCATGACCTCCTTCACGGTCTCGTCTGCTCCGACCGTGATGACATCGTAGGTCATGTAGTCCCGGACTCTCTTTTTATCCATCCCATCTCATTTCAGGCTGCAATAACTAAAAACCATCGGAAAAAAGTGAAATTTTCAAGGAATAAGGGGTTCCGTTACTCGATCTTGATACGGTTCCCCCGCTCTTCCTTGGATTTCTTCAGGCGGATCTCCAGGACTCCGTTTTTGAATGTTGCAGACGCCCCCTTATCCGTGACGTCATGCGGGAGCAGGACTGTGCGGGCCATGGTCCCGTATACCCTCTCCCGGACATAGTACCCTTCATCCTGCTCTTCCTTGTCCGAACGCCTCTCACACGAAATCTCGAGGGTATTCGGGCTCAGGAGAGAGATCGAGATGTCTTCCTTGTCTACACCCGGGAGGTCCGCGACAACCATGATCTCGTCATCGTTGTCCCGCACGTCGACCCGGAACTCTCCCCTGATCGCAGGTAGAACCCTGTCCGCAACGCCGGCTGCCGGGAGGAACCTCCCTCCCGGGCCCCAGAGGCGGTTCTCGATTTCTGAGAGCATGTCCTCGAAGTCCTTCATCATCCAGCTAAATGGGTATCTCCTTTGGATTGCCATATGAACACCTCCTGTCTCTTCTCTTCAGCGTCAATTGACAGCTGACTAACCTTATGTTAATGTTTATTATTTATAAAATTTTCTATAGCGGTGTGTGTTGAATAAAACAATGGAAAAAGTACCAAAATCTGAAGATCACGGACGTCCCATCATTCTATCATGACAAAGAACGAACGGTGGGGACGTCCGCATGTAGATACTTATGATTGAACCGTATATAATGAACGACTCGTGAAGCGAGGGGAGTTCTACCTCTCCCTGGAATTTATAGATTATTGGGACGCCCACCTCGCTAAAATGAATGCGGGGAAACGAGGTCACCCATTCCAGTACCCAGATTTGTTCATGTAGTGGATGGCCTGCATCCATCTCTTCCTCCAGATGCCTTACCGTCAGATGGAGGGATTTACCAGGAAGCTCTCCCTTTTCATTCCAGGTCTTCGATCTGCAGACTACACCACTCTTTTCCGTCGGATCAAGGAACTGGACCTCTCATTGGACGTCGATCCACGAATCCTCTCCCATGATGCAATTGTTGCTGTCGACAACACCGGGATCAAAGTCACAAACAGGGGAGAGTGTATGCGCGAGAAGTGGAGGATTCGGAGAGGCTGGATCAAAGTTTATGCAATGACCGACATCGAGACTGATCAGATCCTCGGTCTTGAGGTCACAGACGAATCGGTGCAGGATGACCCTTTGTTTATCCCGCTTCTTGATCAGTCAACAGAGAATTGTGGGAAATCACATCCTATCCGCCAGGTTGTCGGCGATAGAGGATATGACCGGATCCATGTCTTCAACACCATGGAAAAACGAGGAATCAAATCAGGAATCAAAACACCGGAGAATGCTGCTACAGGATCCACCGGATCACCCTATCGCGCTGAATACGTCCGGGAGCGGGTAAAGAGCGGAGGCTATCGAGAATGGGCAGATACCACAAAATACGGGATGAGATGGAAGATCGAGGGGATATTTTCTGCCGTAAAACGAATATTCGGTGAATCGGTAACCGCCTCTTCCCGTGAAGGAATAATACGTGAGGTGATGATGAAGTTCAATTGCTACAATATGCTGGTCTCGATGGCTGTATAGGGATTAATTCAAGTCTTTTCTGGTAAAATAAGACCAATTTGGAATTGTACAACACAGCATATGATGGGAATTGTGCAGTGTTCCCGTATCCACTCCGAGTATCCTTCGAGACTCCTGGCTGGTCCTTGCTTGGCTAAATATTCGACCCTGGATCTTCTGGTCCCAACTGGTTATCGTGATGATCCTTGTTTTGACAGTCAGTGAACCGCCGCCGGGGCGCCTCCCCGGGACGGCTGGGTGCCTCGCAATGGGGGCGTGTGGGCGGCAGCCCCCACTCATGCTCGATTGCCTGCCGGAATAAAGAAGAGCCACAATTCATGATATGTTTATTTTACACAAGACCAATCAAGAATGAATGAAGAAATCACAGGGAAAAGACAAGAAGAAAAAAGGTTCCCGGTGGAACCTCCAGAAGATCGGCATCATCGTCATCGGGGTGAGTTTTGCAGTCATCATGGTGGTGAGCTCGCTCGGCACGGGGTGGCTCGTCTCCCTCAACTCTGCTTCTGCTGGCGACGGTGCTATAGTCTCTCTCACTTTATACGATGAAATGGGCCGCCCCGTACTGACCAGCGACTTGAAGAAGTACAACCAGACGGCGGAGGCAGGCGGCATGGCCTGGTTATGCGAGCAGCGTTCGATGTACGTTGGTGAGACGAGCGGCAAGGAGATTGTCCCGATTCCTGTCTTCAACTATGTATATGGCGAATCGAGATATGCGCTCTTCTCCACGGAATACAATACGATCGCCCAGGGCCTCGCCGGGATGCGGCAGGGAGAGAGCAAAAAGATCTCCATCCCATCTCTCGGTGGGTTCGAACGCGATATGACGGCCGAACAGTTCGACGCGATCGGTGGGAATTTCACGATTGTCACTCCCGGCGACCAGGTAATCCTGGCTTTTGCCGAGCAACCGGTCGTTTCGGTCGAGGCGAACGAGACTCCGTCCTACGTGATAAGGACGGGTTACGTGACTGCGAAGACGGGGGATGGAGTGACAGTCAACTTTGCCCATCCCATGGCCGAGGTCTCTCTTCGGCAATTGACAAAGATCTGAAGAGCGGGAATGTTTTTATCGGAATCTCTCTTTTTACCTTCATTTCAACCCATGCCCTCTTTTCCCGGGGAGGATGAATTGCCTGCTGGGAGCGGGACGAGAGGGGGCATGCCATGTTCGGGGCTTTTCCACGGGGAAAATTTTGAGGAGACTGTCCGCAGGGCTAGGCCGGGTACCCAAAAACCCTCCTGATTCTCTTCGCCTCTGCCTTCTGGCCGGGAATCCTGAGCACCCCGCCGTCCCGGATCTTGATCCTGGAAATGCGGAACCTCCTCCCCCCGAGAGTATACACCCCTCTGACAGAGAACAGATCTTCCCCCTGCACCATGGCCCGGAGCGGCATCGTGGTCCCCCCCATGTGGATTGCCACCCGCAACTCGACTTCTTCGACCTTCCTTGTCCAGAGGGCTGAGATCTCTCCTGCGGTCGCCTGCCTGACGCGTACTCCTCCCGACTCGATCGATGTGACTTCGACCCCGGTATACTCGTCGCCGCAAGCGGCGACAAACGCGTCACCGACCCGGCACACCTCGCCCACGTCCATCTCGATCGTGCAGACCTGGGACTTGGCGCCCTCGCTCACGATTGCCCTGACATGGACCGGTTTCCTTCTGTCACCGGGCGCCACGGCGTGGACATCGCCGCAGTCGAGGCACCTTCCCACGGGGTTCCGTCCCCGTGAAACGATCTCGTGGTCTGTCGAAACAGAACAGACAGGGCAGTAAAACACATCGTCTTCTTCCATGTTCAGACTCCTGCCTGAAAACACCTGGTTACATGATGCCCTGGAAGAGTATCATGATTGCAACTGTGCAGACCCCCCCTCCCAGGGTGGCGAGGAAGTTTGTCCCCGCGTTGCCGATCAGCCCGGGGTTCTCCATCAGCGCCCCGACCAGGCTGTCGATATTCGTCCCGATGAAACCCCCGATGGTGCATGCCACTGCAACAGGTAGGTCGATGATCCCGAGGATCCAGGCAAGGAGCGATATGAGAAGGGCGCTCCCGATAGATACCGCCTCACCCTTGATTGATATGCCTCCGTTGGTCCCAGGTCTGACCCTCTCGAATGTCGTGATGAGGTAAGGGTCCCCACCCGTCACACCGATCTCGCTCGCTACCGTGTCCGCAGCTGCAGTCGCCACGCTCCCGACAAAGAGTGCCAGGAAAACGGGTGACCCGCTCACACCCCAGAGGACGGCGGAAGCTGCCGACACACTCCCATTTGCAAAGACGTTCAAGTATCCCCTTGCGCCCCCCTTGGCCTGCTCGATCCCCATTTGCTGCTTGTATTCCCATTTGTACCGGGTGCTGGCTGACCCGAGGATAAAGAAGGCGAGCATCACGATAAACCACCTGATGTCTGCAAAGACGATAAGGACGATGCCAATCAGCGCACCTGAAAAGAGTCCGCTTACGTCAGCGGTGCCTGTCCTGAAGGAGAAAAACCCAAAACTGAACGCAACGATGACGGCAAATGCGATAAGGGCCAGGTCGACGCTGTAATTGAGTTCATGAATGAGGAACATCGTCATCGCAACTCCAAGCGCCTCTATCATGAGGGCGTCTTCCCTACCACAAAGGATCGCTTTAAGGAGGACGGCGACAACGATGCCGAAGATAACAACGAGCGGTTCCCACGTGTCAAGGTAGAACATGACAAGGACGCATGCACCCAACCCTGAGACGATCTGGATGATGTAATGGAGCATCCGATCTCCGGATTCGTGGAAGATGACTTCCCCCATCACGAGGATTGCGAGGGTGCATGAGAAAACAAAGAGAGGGAGGATGGATAACCCGAATAGGATGGCAATGGGCACGAGGGCGACTGCAAGAAGCTTCGTCCGAGGGATGAGGTACATCACGATGGAACTGAGCACCACCATGATGGAAAGTATCCAGGGGGGCTGGATGTAGGGTGCGATGAGAATGAAGGAGAGGACAAGCATAGTCGCAAGCCGCTCTCCCATGTGGCTAAGCATCCCACTTCCATTTGCTCCAGGAAGATAAGAGTTTTCCGCGGGAATTTTTCCACGGAGACAGCCGGGTTTTCCCAGCAGTTTCCCCGGCTCTCACTGATTGGAGCACGTCACAGGGGAATTCCAGTAGATTAGGTATATCTCCTGAAAGTTCCAATACTGTGAGAATGTCGCCGTCTCTGGATCTCCCCAAGAATTACGAGTTTTCCGAGGTGGAAAGGCGATGGCAGGACACGTGGAGGGACGAGGATACCTATTTCGACCCGGTATCCGACCGGCCGAAGTTCATCATTGACACGCCTCCTCCGTACCCGACTGGCACATTCCACATCGGCAATGCCTTCAACTGGTGCTACATCGACTTCATCGCCCGGTACCGCAGGATGAATGGCGACAACGTCATGTTCCCCCAGGGCTGGGATTGCCACGGCCTCCCCACCGAGGTGAAAGTCGAGGAGATCAACGGCATCACGAAGAACGATGTGCCCCGCGAGGAGTTCCGGAAGATGTGCCGCGATCTCACTCTCTCCAACATCGAGAAGATGAGGCGCACCCTCCGGAGGATGGGGTTCTCGGTGGACTGGAGCCATGAATACATAACGATGCTTCCGGAGTATTATAAGAAGACCCAGCTCTCGTTCCTCCGCATGCTCTCTGCCGGCTACATCTACCAGAGCGAGCACCCAGTCAACTTCTGCACCCGCTGCGAGACTGCAATCGCGTTCGCCGAGGTGGCTTACGAGCCCAGGGAGACGACCCTGAACTATTTTGACTTCGATGGAGTGGATGTTGCAACAACCCGACCCGAACTGCTCGCAGCCTGCGTTGCAGTCGCAGTGCATCCCGACGACGAGCGGTACCGCAACATGGCAGGCAGGAACCTGACCGTCCCACTGTTCGGCCACAGGGTACCGCTAATCACGGACCCGGCAGTCGACCCCTCGTTCGGATCGGGAGCAGTCATGATCTGCACATTTGGCGATAAGCAGGACGTCCACTGGTGGAAACAGCACAAACTCGAGCTACGCAAGGCTATCGACAGGCAGGGGAGGATGACCACAATCGCCGGGAAGTACGCAGGAATGAAGTCGGCAGATTGCCGTAAGGCCATCCTGGAGGACATGAAGGAGCAGCAGATCCTGACCCGCCAGGAACCCCTCGAGCAGAGGGTTGGCGCATGCTGGAGGTGCAAGACACCGATAGAGATAATGAGCGAGCGGCAGTGGTTCGTGAAGATCGACCCGGAGGCGATCATGAAAGCTGCCCGGGAGATCGAGTGGATCCCGGACCACATGTTCCTGCGCATAGAGAACTGGGTGCAGCAGATGGAGTGGGACTGGTGCATCTCCCGTCAGCGTGTCTTCGCGACCCCCATCCCGGTCTGGTTCTGCAAGGCATGCGGGGAGATGGTCGTCCCCGCAGAGGAGGAACTCCCGGTCGATCCGACTGTCGATCGGCCGTCAAAGCCCTGCCCGCGGTGCGGATCGAGGGACTTTTCCGGCGAGGCCGATGTCCTCGACACCTGGATGGACTCCTCCATATCCGTCCTGAATGTCACGGGATGGGACGGGAATGGCGTCCCGCTGCTCTTCCCGGCGGAGCTCCGCCCCCAGGGCCACGACATCATACGGACATGGGCATTCTACACGATACTCCGGTCTGTCGCGCTCACCGGGAAGCGTCCCTGGGACACGATACTCGTCAACGGGATGGTCCTTGGAGAAGACGGGTACAAGATGAGCAAGAGCCGCGGCAACGTGATCACGCCGGAAGAGATTGTCGAGAAGCACGGTGCCGATGCCCTCCGCCAGTGGGCTGCATCCGGAGCGGCAACGGGCTCCGACATCATGTTCAACTGGAACGACGTCATCTCCGCATCGCGGTTCCAGACCAAGATGTGGAACATCGCACGGTTCGTCCACCTCCAGCTCCGGCGCCACCCCTACGACCGGGACGCCCCCGCAGTCGCCCTCGCGGACCGCTGGCTGCTCGACTGCCTGGCCGGGACGGTTGCCGATGTGACGAATGCCCTGGAGGCGTACCAGTTCGATCGGGCCCTCAAGTCCATCCGGGAATTCGCCTGGGACGTCCTCGCCGACAACTATATCGAGCTCGTCAAGGGCAGGCTCTATTCGGATGACCCGTCCCGCGAGGGTGCATGCCGCGTGCTGGAGACGGCCATCGACACCCTCTGCAGGCTGATGGCCCCGTTCATCCCGTTCTTTGCCGAGGAGTGCTACTCGTACCTGGGCAGGGGGAGTGTCCACTCGAAGGAGTGGCCGGGACTTCTCGCCCGCGACCCCGACGCCCGGGGGAAGGGCGACCTCCTCGTCAAGGTCGTCGCTGACCTCCGGAGGTACAAGCACGAGCGCGGCCTCGCACTCAACGCCCCCATGGGTCGCGTGGCCATCTTCTCGGCACCCTTTTCCGACGATTCCGGCGATGCCTCCCGGGCCCTGAACGCTCCCGTCGAATGGCACACGGAACCGCCCCGCCTCGAGAAGGCCGCAGGCGACGTCCAGTTCAACATGGCCGTGGTTGGACCGGCGCTCCGCAAGGACGCGGCGGCGTTCATGAAAGCGGTCAGGGTGCTGCCGGAAGGCCTCCTCGCGAACCCGCCTGCAGCGATCGATATCGGTGGAAAGGAGGTCCCGGTCCCGAGGGACTCGTTCTCGCTCCAGTTCACTTACCGCCTGGAGGGCGAGCAGGTCGACGTCCGGGTCATCGATGGCGTGATCGCAACGATCCATGCCATTCCCTGATCGCTGACGAGACCAGGGCGTGCACCTTCTCTTCCGGCTGCCCTGCATCGATAACGAGGAAACGCATGGGTTCCTCTGCAGAAATCCGGAGGTAATTCTCCTGGACGCGCTCCAGCAGCGTCGCCTCCTCGAAGTGCTCCGACACACCCTTTCCCGATTTTCGCCGGAGCGCCTCAGCGACAGGGAGGACGAGGAGGACCGTGCGGTCGGGCGGGACCGTCCAGCCGTCGTGGACGGCTTTCAACCATCCCAGGGGGTCCGGGATGATTCCTTCGAGCGTGGCGGACTGGTACGCGTAGCGGCTGTCAGTATACCGATCGGAGATGACGAGCCGCCCCGCGGCAAGGGCAGGCCGGACGACCGCTTCGAGGTGCGCCGCGTGGTCCGCAGCAAAGAGGAGGGCCTCAGTCACGGGGTCCGCCCTCTCGGCAATCGCCCGCCTCACCTGCTCCCCGACCCAGGTCGCCCCCGGCTCCCTGGTGAACACGGGGGAGAGGTCGGAGAGAGACTTTTCCAGTGCCGAGAGGAGCGAGCTCTTGCCGCTGCCATCGATCCCGTCGAGGGTGATCAGGACCACTTGCCCCTCCTCACGGCATCGATCGGGACCCTGCCCTTGTGGACCGCGGTGGAGATGATTGCCCCGTCGAAACCGAGTGCCGCGAGGAGGTCGAGGTCTCCGGGACCGGCAACGCCACCTCCATAGAGCAGTTCCTTCCCATACGCGTCTCGGAACCTTTCGAGGCGGCGTGCGTCAAGGCCGCTCCCGGTCCCGACCGCCCCGACATCCAGGACGATGGCGCCCAAAAAGTTCCAGGACACGGCCTGCAGGAGGATGTTTCGGGGGTCGCCTCCCGACGGGATCACCTGCCCT
>JAKPSJ010000089.1 GCA_029555345.1 Methanobacteriota archaeon
GTCGGGGTGGAACTACGCGATGGTCGACGTCGTCGTCGCCGGGACAGCCGCGGTATCGACGATGCGGGATTACTGCTCCGACCTCGGGCTCGCGATCCATGCGCACCGGGCCATGCACGCTGCGTTCACGCGGAACAGGAAGCACGGGATCAGCATGCAGTTCCTCGCGAAACTGATGCGGTTGATCGGGGTCTCCCAGATCCATACCGGGACGGCGGTGGGGAAGCTCACCGGCACGAAGAAGGAAGTGGCCCTCCTCGCGGACGTCCTGCGGGAACGGCACGTGAACGCTGTCCCCCGAGTCCTCCTCGACCAGGACTGGGGGCATATCAGGAGCGCGTTCCCGGTCTCCTCCGGCGGCCTCCACCCCGGCATCGTCCCCGACGTCCTCGACATCTATGGCTGCGACCTCGTGCTGCTCGTGAGCGGCGGGATCCATGGTCACCCTGACGGGACACGGGCCGGTGCGATCGCGACGATGCAGGCGATCGAGGCCTGGAAGGAGGGGGTCACGCTCGACGAGAGGGCGAAGAGCTCCCGCGAGCTGGCCCGGGCGCTCGAGAAGTGGGGGTACCTGCGGCCGAAGTGAAGAGGGATGGGCAGATCTCTTCCATTCGGCAGGAGAACGGTCCAGGAGAGTTCCTGTCTCCGGGCACGTGCATTGGCGACGGGGAGGTGCCGATCCCTGGTCCTGAAACAGGGCCCTTTGGCCCTCCGACCTCCGGGACAGGCACATGGTGCGGGTGACCGACCTCCCCGGGACGATTCTGGAGCATGCCTCGAGGGCGATACCCCTGCGTCCCCTGGCGTGCTGCCCGGGTCCGTATCGGGAGAGACTCCGTCCTCTCCGGCGTGACGGTGACAGTGAGGCGCGGTCCCGGGCCCCCCCTTCTCTCTCTTCCTCGCGCCTCCAGGCCAGGCCGCGTCATCCCGGCAGTGGCGGGAGAGCGCGGCGGAGTGTATCCAAAAATCCAGGGACTTCCGGCCGTTTTCCGCCAGGAGCAGGAAGGAGGTCGCATCTCCTGTTATTCGCAATTCCCTCCCGGTGCAATAGGATTATACCGTCCCTTCGCCCAGATATGTTGTAGTGAATATGACAACTCCAATACGCCGTGGTCTCTTTCCTGCGTGCGGGCCGGGGCGGATTCCCCATTTTTCGGGATTTCCTGCCTCCCCCAGCCCCGATTGTCCCTTTAGAACCACCTTCCGGAGTGGGGGGCCATGATCAACCCCTACGAGTGGCTCGCTGAACGGATCGTCGCCCACCCCCGGGTTGTCGGAGCAGTGGCGGTCATGGTCTTCGTCGTGGCGCTGTTTGGACTGAGCATGGTGTCCATGGAGTCCGGAGACGACACTTATATCGACAAAACGACCTCACGGGGTGCCCTGCTCGCCCACTATACCGATACATACCAGTCGGACGCGATCATGATCATCTTCGAGTCCGACGACATCACGGACATCGAGTACCTGAATTACATCGAGCATCTCCAGCAGGATATCGCCGATGAGCAGTACGTCGTGGGGGTATCCGGGATCTTCGACCTGCTCAAGCAGGGCAACGGCGGGACACTCCCGCAGTCCTCTGCCGAAGTGGACCGCATCATCGAGCAGGCTCCCCCCGAGCTCGTGTCGCGCTACATGCCCTCCAGGATGATGACGATCAGCGTCGTCAGCCTCCAGCCGGCGATCTCGAGAGACCGGCAGGAGGAGGTACTCAACAACATCAGGGACATCGTTGCCCTCTCGAACCCGCCGCCGGGCATCACGGTGACGCTCTCGGGCACCCCTGCTTTCGCCCAGGAGATGCTGGAGGAGATGGGGTCGTCGATGGGCGTGCTCATCCTGGCGGCCATGGTCCTGATGGTCGTTGCGGTCGTGGCCCTCTTCAACCACGTCCGCTATGCCCTCCTCCCCGTCATAGTCGTGGCAACGGGACTCATCCTGACATTCGGTGTCATGGGGCTCACAGGGATTGCGATCAGCATGGTGGTGATCGGGGCGTTCCCGGTGCTCATCGGGATAGGTATCGATTATGCCATCCAGATACATTCCCGGCTGGACGAGGAGGCCAGGGGTTCCTCGCTCGAGGATGCAGTCAGGACCACCATCACCAAGACCGGCCCGGCGGTCCTGGTCGCGATGCTCGCCACCACGATGGGGTTCATCGCCATGGTGTTCGGGCCCATCCCGATGGTGGGCGATTTCGGGATCACCTGCACCATCGGCGTGGTATCCTGCTATCTGGCAGCCCTGATCATGGTCCCGGTCTTTGCAATGATCATCAAGTACCGGCCGAAGACACCGAGGGGGAAGCTCAACGACGTCGCCCCGGGTGAACTGGAATGGAAGGGGTGCGATGTCCCTCCTGTTCACCAGGAAGGGTCGCGTGGCTCGTTTATCGAGAGGTACGATGCGTTCCTGGGGAGACTTGCATACAGGATAGCGAAAAACCCGGTCCCCATTCTCATCTTCGTGTTCCTGATCGCCATCATCGGGTTTTCCCTGGACGAGGAGGTCCCGATCAGCGCTGACGAAAAGACGTTCGTCCCATCTGACATGCCCGCCCTCGTATACATGAACAAGGTGACGAGGACCATGGGCTCCACGAGCACGATCCCCGTCCTCGTCTCGTCAGAAAATGTCCTGGACCCGCCCACCCTGACATGGATCCATGATTTTGGGGAGTACGAGGTAACCCACAACGATAAGATGACGGGCGTGACCAGCATCGCGACCCTGCTGGCCAGTTACAACAACGGGGTCCTCCCTTCGACCGAAAGTGATATCAGGCAGGTGCTTTCCCGGATCCCTGACGAGACGAAGAAGCGGTACCTGAACGGGAACATGGAGGCGGTGATGGAATTCTCCACCATCGACATGGAGGTTGCCCAGGCCCGGTCCCAGATCGCACTCATCCGGAACGACATTGCGTGGGACTCCCCGCCGCCCGGGGTGACCGCCCGGGTGACAGGGGGGCTCGAGATGTTCGCGGCCCTGATGGACGATATCAAGAACTCCAAGACGACCATGACCCTTCTTGGGTTTGCGTTCATCCTCGGTTTCCTCCTCCTCGTGTACAGGCGCTTCCACGCGATCGGCCCCCTGCTCCCCATCGTCGCCATCGTGGGGTGGAACGGGGCCATCATGTACATCATGGGTCTCGATTACACCCCACTCACTGCCGTTCTCGGTTCCATGACGATCGGTGTTGCTTCCGAGTATACAGTCCTCATGATGGAGCGGGTCGACGAGGAATTGGCCCGCGGACTCGGCCTCTACGAGGCGATCCAGACCAGCGTGCAGAAGATCGGCACTGCGATCACGGTATCGGGCATGACGACAGTCTTCGGGTTCTCGGCACTCATCCTCTCGGAGTTCAACATCGTCTCGAATTTTGGCATCACCACGGTGGTCACGGTGGGGTTCTCTCTGCTGGGGGCGATCCTGATCATGCCGGCAGTCCTGGCCATTATGTACCGTGTAGAGCATGCCGGGGCAGGGGCTGCAAAGGAGAAGGCAGCAGCCGCCGAGTAGTGCCGGCGGGGTCCCGGCCCCCTCTGGCCGGCCGCACCTCTTTTTTCCCTCTTCGTCATTTCAAGTGGGCAAATTGAATTTGAGCTGGCCATACCTGCTATAGATCACGGTGATATTCCTGGTTTTGACAGTTGCTGAACCGCCGCCGGGGCGCCCTTCGGGGGCGTCGGGGTTACTCGCAAAGGGGGTGTGGGGGCGGTAGCCCCCCATTCACACTCACTTACTTACCCACTGAAAATAGCGAAGAGCTTTTTTTTTTTTAAAAGGCACGATCCCCGGAGAATGGATGGCAGGCGGGAGCCCTGGCAGATCGCTCCCCCGCCACGCTGGCCGAGGGGATGGGCAGGAGTGTGCACTCAGACTTTCGAGAGCACCTCACGTGCAAACTTCCCTGCCCGCTCCAGGTCTTCCCTGTCGGGATGCCCCCTGTTCGAAAAGAGGAATTTTCCCCTGCAGTGGTAGGTCCCAAGTACCGTCGCCCCCTTCCCTTTCAAATCGTCGGCGACCTTTGCAAGCATCGTCTCTGCACTCCGCGCCGCGCCGGAAGTCGCAAAGAGGGCGACCTTCGTCCCCGCGAAGTTTGCGGAATCAACGAACTTCGTGAAGGCTTTTCCCGGCTTGCCGCCGTACACGCCGCTGCCGAGGAAGAGTACCCCCGTTTCCGCGGGGATCGGCCCGCAGATGTCCCCGGCACTCACTCCAAGTTCCCCTGCGATGGCCTCTGCCACTTTCTTCGTGTTTCCACCCCTCGAGTCGACGAAGACCGCTATTCCAGGCATATCCACACCTGTATCCGGGATAGTATATAAGCAGTCCCTTTTCCTCAGCCGCGTGAGACGTGCGAACCGAGGGAGCTTGCCCTCGCCCATTCCACCTGCATCGCTGCCGGGGGTTCTCCCTTCGCCCGGGACCAAGAAGCCTGCAACGGTGAAATCCCCGGGGACACGTTACCCAGGGCGCCCGCCTGCTGCCCCGGGAACCGAATCGATAATAAGGGCATCCGTACCAACAGACAGTAAAACCAAGTGGGATTTCGATGGCGGCATCTTCTCGTCTCTGTCTCGTCTGCATGGTCATCCTCCTTGCCGGGGGAGCGTCCGCAGTCACGGTATCCCTGGAGCCGGACAGGATCCAGCAGGGGGTGCCGGTCACGATCGCGATTGCGGGCCTCCCGGACGGCAGTGTCTTCTCAATCCTCGTCGATGGTGCGGTCGCCGTCACGCCGGGGGATGCCTTCTCGTTCGCGTTGGAGGACTTCTCTCTCCCATTCACCCTGAACGACGGGGTATTCTCCGCGACTCTCTGGAATACCAAAACCAACGTATTGACGGTGGTCGTGGGCGACACCGAGGTCAGGAAGTTGGGCTCTTCCCGCGACGGGGTGTTCACGACGACCGATGCAGGGACCATACCGAGGGGGACCTATGACCTCATCGCGTTCGGGGGCACCGCCGCGGCAGACGCAACGGTCGTCGCGACGCGCCTGCTCCTCGAGGGGAGAAAGTCCGGGCCGGCGAACTCCACGATCGGGTTCGTCGTCGGCGGGGTGACTGGGGGGGCCGTCACGATCACCATACTGGTGGATGGAAACCAGGAGGTCTCCCGCACGCTCCCCATCGGCGATACGGTGATCGTCACTCCCACCCCGACACCGACAGCAACCCCGACCCCGACAGCAACCCCGACACCGACAGCGACCCCGACACCGACAGCAACCCCGACACCGAGAGCGACCCCGACACCGACGGCAACTCCAACACCGACAGCAACTCCAACACCGACGGCAACTCCAACACCGACAGCAACTCCAACACCG
>JAKPSJ010000093.1 GCA_029555345.1 Methanobacteriota archaeon
GCCCTGGTTGACGACATGGTACATCAGGTCGCACCCGCAGGCCTCCGTCCCGCGCTCGGCGAGCTGCATCAGCGGGGCGAGGTACTTCTTCGCGAGTTCCTGCTGGTCCTTGTTGCCCTTCAGGAGCAGGTATGCCATCACGCACACGTTCCTGATGAACTGCGGGCAGGGAGCGCACCCGGGGATGTAGACATCCACCTTGATGAGGTCCCCGATTGGCAGGTAGGACTCGTGCTGGGGCTGGTTAGCCTGGCCACCACGTGCAAAACGCGTGATGTTGCCGTAACAGGCACACCCGCCGACTGCCACGACGACGGCTGCCTTCTCGCGGGTCTCCTTGATCTCCTCTACTGATAATTTGTCCTGGATACATACCGAGCCCTCGACGAGTGCCACGTCCATCTTGGGGATGTGCCTCACGTCGGCGAGGGTCAGGCCATAGACAAGGTCGGCGTACCTGTCAAGAATGGTTAACAGTCCGCTGTAGTTGTCTGCTAGGGATACCAGACAGCCCGTGCACCCACTCATGTGCACGTGGCCAATTGTTATCTTGTCTGCCACAGGCTTTTCCTCCTTCTTTATCGTTTCAGCCTTCTTCTCCACGTCAGCTCTCGCCGCAGGCTTTCCCTCCGGCTTCTCGCTGGCGCTCTTCTTTCCGAAGATTCTCGAGAGTAGTCCCATAATCCACCCCTATCAGGGCGAGTACTTCGCGTACCGCCCGGGGAACCGCCTCCTTTACTTCATCCGAGAGTCCGATCTCGAATTCCGGTGCACTCACGCGCCGGGGCTGGCACCCGATAACTGTGATGCCGATCCTGTCCTTCAACCTGTGAAGCGGTTCGGTAAGGTCCCACGAATGGGCATCGCGGTAACTGCCCGGGGGCAGATCCTCGACAGAGAACCGTGCAAGTTGACCTGGTTTTCCCCCGAAGTCCGCAGTATCGACAATGATCAGCTTCTTTGTCACGCCTGGGTCGAGCAGTGTAAAAATGAAGTGCGGGCCTCCCAGGCCTGCATCCACGGCTTTTACATTGTCGGGGAGGTCGAGGCGCTTGAGCTCCTCGATCACTTCCGGTCCGAACCCGTCATCGGCAAACAGCGGGTTGCCACACCCTGCGATCACGATCTCGGGATACAGCATGCCGGACTTCTCACTGGATGAACTTCTGGGCGATGACTTTCCTGTCCTCGTCGATGACGATCATGTGGGTCGCACATGAGACGCACGGGTCATATCCGCGGACAACCATTTCCGCAACCTGCCACGGTGCGCCGGTCAGGGCGCGGCTGCAGGTCGGGAAGTTCCAGGTGGTGGGGACAAGCATCTCGTAGTAGAGGACGCGTCCGTCCTTGACCTTCGCGAGGTGGACATCGGTCCCGCGGGGCGCTTCGTTCGCGGCCCATCCGAGGGAGCCGTCACCCTGCGGGATGTAGTCTGCCACGACCTTGCCGTCCGGGTTGTACTCGTCGAGGGCGTTGATGATCGAGTACAGGCAGTCGGTGTATTCCAGCTGCCGGGCGATGTGCTGGCCCCATGTGCCCTTCTCGTCGAATTTCTTGAACGTGACAAGGCGTGCCCGCGGCCCTACCTCGACTGGGGCCCCGTCGTAGAGCGGGACTCCCGTGCAGGCCTCCATCTGGGGGTTGACCTTGGTCCCGACCGGGGACGTCCCGCCGATGGGGTAACTCGGGTCTGCGAGGCTGACCTCGCCCTCGCCCATGTACCAGTCCCACGGCCGAACGTCGGTCCAGCGTTCGGGGTCCCACCCGGGGTTCTCGTCCAGGTTGGTGCTCGCATACATCGGGTGGGCTGCCATGTACCCCTGGTTGTGGTACCCGAGTGTCTTCGGGAGCGGTACCTGCTTTCCGCCGACCTCGACCCAGTCCCTCTTCTTCATGTTAGAGATGACCGCCAGCATGAAGTCCATCTGCTCGTGGGCAAGGACAAGGCCTTCCTTGGCGAGGTCGTACATCTTGGTGACCGCCTGCTTCGTGCAGGCCTTGTACATCCCGCCGACACGGGGGTTGTTCGGGTGTACGGCCTCTCCGCCGGCGATCTCTCCGATCGTCTGGCCGATCTCGCGGAGCCTCTGGATCCTCTTCGCAACCGACCGGACAGGTTCCTGCGGAGAGAACGGGTTGATCTTGGTGTCGGTACCCGGCAGGTAGAAGTCGGGCAGGATCAGGATATTGTGCAGTGCGATACTGTGCAAGCGGTTGGCTGCCTGGAGGACGTACCTGAGCAGCTTGGCATCCCTTGGGATCTCGCAGCGGATCGAGCCTTCCATGGACTCGATGCCGGCCAGGGTGTGGGCGATCGGGCAGATACCGCACACGCGTGACGCGATCTTCGGGACCTGGTCCATCGTCTTTCCAATGGCCAGCTTCTCCACACCCCTCACCGGGGTGATCGAGAGCCAGTCACCACGCTCGACGATGCCGGCATCGTCTACCTTCAGGACGAGCTTTGAGTGTCCCTCGTGCCTCGTGGTTGGAGAGATCTCTACAATTTTCGACAATATAATCGCCTCATGGTATTTCCGTGTTCACAGTGCGTTACAGGTGTTCGTTCCACACTCACCTCTCACGCGGAGAGATGGTTGACCGTACAAAGTACGTTCATCGAAAATGTCAATTCCTCCTATTATTTATCTCCTCTGCAAAGATCCCGGTGAATTGAAAAAGCAGAATACGAGGGAATCAGGTTGAAATATTACTTTTAACAAGTCTTTAGGTTCGGATGCCATCGAAACGCGCCTGGAGAGTGTCACGGCACACGTAGAGCCCGGGGTTGATTCCCGCTTAAAATGGATTTTTCAGGGTTTCTCCATGCGCTTTTCCCCCGGACTGCCAGCCCACGGAGTGTCAGGCAAATCTATTTCGGGGACCCGGGAGTATCGGGGACCCTTCAACCTTCAGTGGAATCCCCATTCAGTTCGTAGAAGAGCTCTGCAATTGTCGCCTGGCGCTCGGCATACGCGTCGTGCTGGTGGATGCTCTCCTCGTTCGTCTGCTTGATGGTGACGAGCGAGTCACCGGGGAGGTCGTGGAACTCGTGGAGGACCTTCTTTGCGACCTCGCGGACGCAGTCCTCCACGAACCGGGGGTTCTTGTGCGCATTGAGGACGACATAGCTCTCGTCGCTCCGCTTGAGGAGCTCGAATATCGAGGCGCTCATAGACTCCTTCAGGATGGCGATGATCTTTTCCAGTTCCACGTGCTGGTCGTCATCGATCTCGATGCAGAGGAACCCCCTCCCCCTCTGGTTATGGGTCGCCATCGGGACCTCCTGGAGGAAGAGATCGATCTTCTCGTCCGGGACGCCGAGTCCCTGGAGGACAGATATCGCCCTCTCCTTCATGATGTCCTGGGCGCATGGGCAGGCGGTCATGCCCGTCACCTCGGCACCGATGCTCTTCCTGACGATCGGGTCGCGGAACGTCCTGCGTGCGACTGCACGTGCGTGGACGTTCACGACTTCGTGGCAGTGCGTCCGGGAGACGGGGGTCTCCCGCTTGACCATGAACTGGCTCCTCATGAGGACCTCGGTCCTGTCTGCATACTCGTGGCGGTCGAGGAGCTTCCGTGCAACGACGCTGCAGAGGTTCTCTATCTCGTTGACATCCCCGTCGATTGCCTGCTGGAGGACCTCGTCGATGACCTCGAAGTTCCGCGAGAGGTTCGCGCCCTTGAGGCTCCCGGGGAGGTCGACGAAGACATCGAAATTGGAGATGAACACGACGGGCCTCTTCTCCGGCCGGGAGACCTCGACGAGCTTCTTGACGTTCTTGACCCCGACCCTGGTGAGGTTGATCCGCACGTCCGGCAACGTCGACTGGATATCCGGCAGTTCGCTCCCGGACTTGTGCTGTCTGTCATTGAGAATAAAGCATCTCTCCCGGGTCTGATGTGGAATGTAATTTTTTCATATAATATTTAAGTGCTCTGTTACTGATAGATGTGAGATCAGACATGATGGAGAAATATTACGAAGCCGATGCCGATCTCGGCGTTCTGTCGGGGAAGAAGATCGCCGTGATCGGGTACGGGTCCCAGGGGCGGGGGCAGGCTCTCAACCTGAGGGACAGCGGCCTTGATGTTGTGATAGGCCTGCGGCCCGGCCGTTCCTGGCAGGCTGCGACCGCCGACGGGTTCAAGGTCTATCCTGTCACGGAGGCCGTGAAGATGGCCCAGGTCATCCAGGTACTCGTGCCCGATGAGCTGCAGGGGTCGCTCTACCAGGCCGAGATACGCCCGCACCTGTCCGGGAAGAAATGCCTGATGTTCTCGCACGGGTTCAATATCCACTTCGGCCAGATAGTCCCTCCCCCCGATGTCGACGTGGTGATGGTGGCACCGAAAGGCCCCGGGCCGATGGTCAGGAAGATGTACGAGGAGGGCAAGGGTGTCCCCGCCCTCATCGCGGTCCACCAGGACTACACGGGAAAGGCCCAGAAGATAGCGCTCGCTTATGCAAAGGGGATCGGCGCGACGCGGGCTGTCGTCCTCGAGACCACCTTCCGCGAGGAGACCGAGACGGACCTCTTCGGGGAGCAGGCCGTCCTCTGCGGCGGGATCACGTCGCTCATCAAGGCGGGGTTCGAGACGCTCGTCGATGCCGGGTACGCACCCGAGATGGCGTACCTCGAGGTCCTCCACGAGTCGAAACTGATCGTCGACCTGATCTACGAGGGTGGTTTCACCAGGATGCGCAACTCCGTCAGCAACACGGCCCAGTACGGCGACCTGACCCGCGGCCCGCGGGTGATCGGGTCCGAGACGTACATTGCCATGCAGGAGATCCTCCGGGAGATCCAGACCGGGGAGTTCGCCAAGGAGTGGATGCTCGAGAACATGGTGAACCGCCCGGTCTTCAACGCCCTGACGAAGGCCGACGAGGAGCACCTGATCGAGCAGGTCGGAAAGGAAGTGCGGGCGATGATGCCCCAGTTCCAGGACAGGGAAAAGGCCTGACCCCGCTTTTTTTAGATAAAGACGTTTCTGGATGGCGTCACAGCTGCATGCTGCGGGTGAGGGAGGAGAGTGCGTCTCTCACCTCGTCTGCATCCAGCACGAGCCTCTCCCCCTTTCCAGTCACATCGAGCCTGTCCCCGCCGAGGGTCCCTATGACCGTGCAGGGAATGCCGGCGATGTCGCTTTCACTCCGGAACGCGAGGAGAAACCGCCCATATGTCTCTGAAAAGAGCCCGGTGAGAAGGTCGCTGTCGAGCGTGACGGTGCAGCCCGGGGAGTGCGCCACCAGGGCAGCGAGGAGACCCCCCTGCGAGATGTCCGTTGCGGCGATTCCTTCCGTCGCGCAGACGCGTTCGCGGACTACGGGGAGGAACCGTGCGCTGCCGATGGGCGGGGCATCCCCGCCGCATCCCGTGGTCGCATCGAGGACCGACCCCCCGAAGTGGGGGCCCGTCTCCCCGAGAAGGGCGAGCCCCCACCCATCCCCTGGCTCGACCGGGCGAGACAATGGCCCCTTCCCCAGCATGCCGATGGACGGTGTGGGTTTGATCCGCGTGTTGTGCTCGTCGCTCTCGTTGTAGAGCGAGACGTTCCCCCCGACGACCGGGATCCCGAGCTCACGTGCGGCGTCTCCAAGACCCCTCACGCACTCAGAGAGCTGCCAGTACACCTCGGGGTGGACAGGGCTCGCGAAGTTGAGGCAGTCGACGATGCAGAGGGGGGATGCCCCCACGCACGCGAGGTTCGCTGCGTTCTCGAGCACCGCGTTTGTGGCGCCCTCGTACGGTTTTTGGTAAACGTGCCGCGGATTGCACCCGCAGGAGAGCGAGAGGGCCTCCCCGTCGAGCCGGAGGACGGCGGCGTCCGGGCCGAGCGAGACGGTCCGCAGCTGGACATCGTGGTCGTACTGTTCGGAGACCCAGTTCCTGGACGCCACCTCGGGGTGGGAGAGGACTTTCAGGGCCAGGCCCGAGAGATCACCTGCAGGGCGGGAAAAGGGCTTCGCCGCTTCGTAAGGCCGGGAGTCCCAGGTGCAGGGAGGGGCCCTGGTGACCAGGAGGTCGATCGGTATCTCGCAGACGACCCGCCCGTGGAACGTGACGCGGTACACGGGCTCGGCGATGACTTCACCTATCTCGCTCCAGGAAAGGTCGTACTTCTCGGCGATCCGGCCCATGAGCGGCACGTCGCCCGGCTCCACCTCGAGGAGCATCCGCTCCTGCGACTCGGCGAGCATGATCTCCACGGGCTGCATGCCCTTCTCCCTC
Source organism: Methanobacteriota archaeon (assembly GCA_029555345.1). Classification (GTDB taxonomy): domain Archaea; phylum Halobacteriota; class Methanomicrobia; order Methanomicrobiales; family Methanospirillaceae; genus Methanolinea_A. Next base: position 6,243 of record JAKPSJ010000093.1, read on the forward strand.
TGGTGGACTCTCTCTGCGTAGATGTGCCCGCCGAACGTGCTGCACATCTCGCTCGAAGCCCCTGCGAGCCCGGCAGCCCCGAGGTCCCGGCACGAGAGGACCTTTCCGGTGGCAGCCATCTCGAGCACCGCATCGATGAGGAGTTTCTCCGTGTACGGGTCGCCTATCTGCACGCTCGGCCTGTCGGAAGCCTCGGCGTTCTCGGAGAGGTCCCGCGAGGCGAACGAGGCCCCGCCGAGGCCGTCCCTGCCCGTGGCCGACCCCACGAGGAAGAGCCTGCTTCCCGGCCTCTTCACGCGCGCCGTCAGGAACGCCCCTGGGGCCACCGTCCCGATGCAGACCACGTTCACGAGCGGGTTCCCGGAAAAGTCCGGGTCGAAGCAGAGGTCCCCCCGGACCACGGGCACCCCGATGCAATTGCCGTACCCCCCTATGCCGGCCACCACGTGCTCGAAGAGATACCTGTTCTTCTCGCTCTCGAGCGCCCCGAAATAGAGGGGGTCCATGAGGGCGATCGGCCGGGCCCCCATGGAGAGGACGTCCCTGACGATACCCCCCACTCCCGTTGCCGCACCGTCGTGGGGGTCCACGTAACTGGGGTGGTTGTGGCTCTCCATGCTCACCGCGAGAGCGGTCCTGTCGTTGAAACGGACTATCGCCGCGTCGTCGCCGGGACCGAGGAGGACGCCGGGACCCGTGGTCGGGAGTGTCTTCAAGAGCGCCCGCGTCGAGCGGTAGCTGCAGTGTTCACTCCAGAGGTTTTCGAAGCAGGCGAGTTCCACGTCGGTCGGTTCACGGCAAAGTCCGTTCCTGATCTCTTCGAGGTCCCGGGCAGATAGCATGCAGGGAAATTTTCATGCTGCACTCACAAAAAGCCAGCGGGCGTTCCGCGGGCGGAGGCATTTTTACCCGGGCGAACCTATAGGAAACCAATGGCGGAACCTTACGAGACGCTCCTGAAGAAGGCATATGCACACGTCACGGAACCGACCGAGTCGACGGAACGGTTCTCCGTCCCCGAGGCCAGGTCCTATATCGAGGGAAAGACCACGGTCCTCGAGAATTTTGCGGAGATCGCGGACACCCTCCGGCGCGACCGCGACCACCTGATGAAGTTTCTCCTCGGAGAACTCGGGACTGCAGGGAAGATCGACGGGTCGAGGGCCATATTCAACGGGAAATTCGAACCTGCACTCGTCAACTCCCTCATCAAGTCCTATACCGAGGACTACGTCATCTGCTCGGAATGCGGGAAACCGGACACCCGCCTCGTCAAGGACGACCGCGTCCTCCTCCTCCGGTGCGATGCGTGCGGGGGACACCGGCCCGTGAGGAAACGGAAGGCACGCACGGAGCCGGTCGTCAACGAGGTCACCGAGGGTGCGGTCCTCGACGTGGAGGTCCAGTCCGTGAGCCGGAGGGGCGACGGCGTCGTGAGGATGGGCAAGTACATCCTCTACATCCCGGGCGGGAAACCGGGGCAGAAGGTCAAGATCAGGATCACGAGGGTCTCGGGCTCGATCGGCTTCACAGAGAGGCTCCCCTCCTGACGAAAGGGTGGGACATCCCGTGACCGTGGGAAGGCCCCCCCTTCCCGCGGAACGGGGAAAAAGGTACTATTCGAAAAAAGAACAAGACTTCACTTTTTTGGCTTTGCCCTGGCGGGAGTGCCGACGCTCTCGAGGAGGTCGCTGCACGTCCGGGAGATGCGCTGGCACGCCTCGGAGATCACCTGGAGCGGGTCCTTCTTCCCGTTCGTGGTGACCAGGAGTTCCGGGTCCGAGAACTGGAACTTGATGAGGTACCTGGCGATATCGACGTCCGGGTCGGCCAGGATCTCCTCGGTGAGGACGTTCATGAACGTGTGACCCTCTCCCTGGATGAGAAGTCTCACTTTGTCTTTCGTCAGTTCAAGGATCTTTATATTCATCCACCTATGAATGAGAACTGGAATCCTATATAGATATGGATAACGGGAGATGGCAGTCTCCCTGGAGGAATCGGCGCCTGCACCTTTCAGAAAACGAACTCCTCGCGGTCCCTGCCCAGGTTCGGGAGGCCCCAGGGCACGTGGTGGCTCAGATGGACGCATCGAAAGTCTGCGGCACCCAGCTCTCCGGCCAGCTCGCATGCCTCTTCGTAGTTCATGTGCTTGGGGACATGGAGCCTGCCGGGGAGGAGTGCATCGACGAGGAGCAGGTCGACCCCGGCCAGTGCGTCCCTGGTCCGCTCCGGTATGTCCCTGTTCGTGTCGGACGTGTAGCCGATGCGCACGTCCCCTGCAGAGATGAGGAGGCCGCAGGTGTACATGGGGGGGTGGCAGACGGGCAGGAACGTCCACTCGATGCCGTGGAGGACAAACGGTTCGTACTCCTGGACTGCGTGCCTGGAAAAGCCGAGGAACGAGAAGATCTTTCCGCAGTAGTCCATCACGGGAGGCGGGGCATAGACTGCGGGCGGCTTCTGGACCCGGTAGAACTCGCCGAACCCCATGAAGTGGTCGTAGTGGCCGTGGGTCCAGAGGACCTCGTCGATGCGGGGTGACCCGTTCTCAAGGAGCTGGCGCCGCAGGTCGGGCCCAGTGTCGACGAGGACGTTGTGGCCGGAATCCGTGACCAGCAGCGAGGTCCGGAGCCTCTCCCACCCTGACTCCCTTGCCCACGAGCACTGGGGGCAGGAACACCCGACACGCGGCGTCCCGATCGCATCGCCTGTCCCGAGGAGGACGACCTTCATCCCTATGCCAGCCAGTTCTGGGATCGGATCGCGTTCCGGTTCTTCACGACATCGATACCGCACTCGATGTCAGCGGCCCCGATCTCTTCCCGCCGGTCCATGAGGGCAGAGAGGAGAGCTTCCTTGACCATGATGCGCAGGTCTGCTCCCGAGAAGCCGTCTGTCCTTTCGGCGAGCTCCGAGAAGTCACAGGTGCACGTGAGGCCTGCGGAGATCTTCCGCAGTATCGCATGGCGCATCTCCCGGTCGGGGAGACCGAACTCCACGACCTCGTCGAAGCGCCGCCAGGCTGCACCGTCGAGGAGCTGGGGGTGGTTCGTCGCCCCGATGAGGAGGACTCCGTGGCGGACGAGGCTCACCTGGTCGATATTCTTGAGCAGGGAGTTGACAGCCCTCTTCATGGCCCCGTGGTCATCTGTGACCCGGCTCTTGGCCACGAAGTCGAACTCGTCGATGAAGAGGATGCAGGGGGCGAGGTTCTTTGCGAGTTCGAAGGTCCTGTCGATGTTCTTCGAGGTCTCGCCCAGGTACTGGGACGTGATCATCGAGAGGCGCACTTCGATGAGGGGGAGGTGGAGCTTCCGCGAGAGGGCGAGGGCGAGGGACGTCTTTCCCGTGCCAGGAGGGCCTACGAAGAGGAGTTTCCCGACCTCGTGGATGCGGTGCCTCTGCAGCACCTCCCTGTTCGTCCGGGCGACCTGTACCTTCCTGATGGTGTTCTCCTGCGCGGGAGTGCACACGAGGTCTTCGAAGTCCTGTTCGACCTCCTCCGGGGCGCTGATGATGACGAGGTCGAGGGCCCCCTTCAGGCGCTCGTCGGCTGCAAGCAGCTTCGCAATGCGCGACTGGAGGAATGCCCGGGTGTCCTCGACAGGGGGGTTTTTCATGCGCACGTCCTCGTAGGAGACCCGGGTCGATTCGAAGCCGCTGAAAAAATAGGCGAGGGCCGGGTTCTTCTCGATGATGGGGAGCCCCCCGTTCCTGAGGAACCACCGTGCAGCAGGCTCGAGGGTCGTCACCCTGATGCGCTGTCCGAACTCCTCGCACGTGACGACCGGTGTCTCCTGCAGTTTCCGGCACGCATCGGTGATGCCGAGCTCCTTCCGGATCATTCCCTCGCTGACGTGCACGGGGCGCTTCACATCCACGCCACCGTCGACCCCGAAGATGACCCTGCACTCCGGGGTCAGGTCATTGGCATCCAGTGCAGGGCGCGTATTGAAAATTTCGGCGGTGAGGACGATCTCCATGAGCTTGAGGATCTCATCGTCAGCAGGCATGTCTGTAACTTAATTCATTGATTCTGGAATTGTTTAAGAGTATCTCACCGGGTCGTCACGAGGCACCCGTCGCCCGTGACGATGAGCGTGTGCTCGGCCTGGGATACCAGGGACCCGGGAGTATCTGCAAGAACGGGGTACCTGCGGAGGATGCCTTCTCTCGCAAGGGAGGCGAGCGGGATGTCCGGGCGGGGGTCCGAGAGCCACCGGCGCGAGAATGGCATGCCCCTTCGCCCGCGCACCTCCTCGAGGACCCTCCTCGCCGCTGGGAGCCGGACCGGCCTCGCCGCGACCTGCTGGAATATCTCGGTCCGCGGCTTCTCGCTCACCTGGCCGGAGCCTGTCGTGGCGAACGGCTCTATCGCCACGACCATCCCCTCGCACAGGACAGCCCCGCCCTGGAACCCGACGTTCGGGATGTTCGGCGGCGTATGGATCATGTAGGGGGAAAGGCCGTGGCCCGTGAGGTTCGCCACCGGGCGAAAACCCCTTGACTCTATGGACTGCTGGACGAGAGCCCCGAGTTCCCCGGTGGTCACCCCGGGGCGGACGCGATCCAGGGCGCGTTCGAGGCCTTCCCGCGACGCCTCGACGAGCCCGCCGTGGTCTCCGAGGTCGACTGTCGCCGCGCAGTCCGCGATATGCCCCCCGAGGTGGACGCCGAGGTCGATCTTGACGACGTCCCCGTGCCCGAAGACCCTCTCGTCTCCCCGCGAGGCGGTATCGTGCGCCGCGTCCTCGTTCCGAGAGACGTTGAGGGGGAACGCAAGCCCGGCCCCGGCGTCGATGACCATCCCCTCGACCCTCTCCACAAGGGAGAGCACCGGGACACCCTCCCGGACATCACGCACACCCTGGGCGAGCACCCTCGCCGCCACCTTCCCGGCCTCGATGTACAGGTCCATCTCCGCGTCGTCCATTGTCACCGCCTCACAGGACGAGGTCCCTCCCGAAGCGGGTGAGGGAGGAGAAACCGCCCCGCCCAACCACGCCCGTGTTCTCGAGGCGGACCCCCCCTGTCCCGGGGTAGTAGAGACCGGGCTCGTTCGTCACGACGCTGTTTTCCTTCAGTTCACCGCCCGACGGCCCGAGCCCCGGCAGCTCGTGGACCTCGAGGCCGACGCCGTGCCCGAGGCTGTGGACGAACCCCCGTGACCCGCTCTCGTACCCGGCTTCGCGGAAGAAGTCGACTGCTGCCTGGTACACATCCGCACCGGGAACACCCGGCCTGATGAGCCGGGAAGCCAGGTCCTGGGCGTCGCGGACGGCGCGGAACATGTCGGCGATCTCGGGGGAGGCCTCCCCGCGGCAGACTGTACGCGTCATGTCGGTGAAATAACCGGTCTCCTGGTCCCGGGGAAAGATGTCGATGACGATCGGTTCGTCCTCCGTGAGCTGGCCGTCGCCCCGCCGGTGGGGCATCGCGGTCTCCTCCCCGCAGGAGACGATCGTCTCGCCCGGGATGCAGCCGTTCCGCACCAGGACCTGGTGGATGGCGGAACGGACCAGGGACGACGTGAGGGGCACGGCACCCTGGAAGAGGAGGCCCTTCCTGGCCTTCGCCTTCCGGATCACGAGGAGGGCCCGTTCCATTGCCCTGTCGCAGGCGTGCTGGACGTGCCGGATGCTCCCGATCTCCCGTGCTGTCTTGACCTCCCGCATCCGGTGGACGGCGTCCCTGTCGACTCCGACCTGCTTCTCCCGTGCGAGCTCCGAGCCGAGGGCGTAGGGGAAGCTCGCCGGGACGAGGACCGGTCCCACCGGTACCTGCCGCCCGATGACCCGGGCGAGCACGCGCCAGGAGTCGCGCTCCTCCTTCGCGATCTCGAAAAAACCGGCCTCTTCCCGGGAGATCACCACTGCATCCGCCTCTTTTGCCGCCCTCTCGCACTCCATCTGGGGGACGACGATGACGCCCCTCTCGCCACGCCTCCGGATGTAGAGGACTGGGTCTGTCACCGAGAAGCGGGTGAGATAGAGGACGTCTGGGTCCTGGGAGTTCCCGAATGCCACGTAGGCACCAAAGCCACCTTCTTCGAGTGCCAGGTCGAGCGCGTCCATGCGGAGAGAGGTTGGGATGCACTCCCACAAGTACTTTTATTTCGGAGCTGACATTCCTGTCATGGACGCGGCGACGAGGGAGCAGTTCAAATGGAAATTCTACAAGCTCGCGGCAATCCTCAACGGGGTCGTGCTGATGGCTGCCATAGGTGTCGTTGCGTTCTTCAAGGCGCCCGGACCGTTCGCCGTCCCCCTTGCAGCTCTCTTCCTCGTCCTTGCAGCCGGCCTCTCCCTCTATTTTCGCAGGAAGTACAGGGCGACCAGGAAGTGGCTCGATGAGCAGTCGTGACCCGGCGCCCCTCGTTCCCCGGGGGGGATACCCGTGATCCGAAGGGTCAGGGACGAGATAGAGCTCGTGCAGCGCCACGTGCAGGTCCTCCGTGCAGTGGTCTCGAACCAGCCGATAGGCATCATGAAGCTCTCCGAGCTCCTTGACCTGCCGTTCCACAGGATCCGTTACTCCCTGCGGGTCCTGGAGCAGATGGGGTACATCCAGGCCTCGCCTGCCGGGGCTGTCGCGACCCCCCTGAGCAGGGAACTCCTGGAGGGTCTCGACAGGGAGATCGACGAGATGATCGCTCTCCTCGTCCAGATGAAACGGGGCACGGTCTCCTCCGGAAAGGAGACGGGCGAGGGTGGGCAAAACCCATCCGCTACATTTAACACTGCCGAGAGTAACCTATAAAGGCACACCAGGCGTGCCGCCATAACTCAGTTGGTAGAGTGGCTGGCTGTTAACCAGCATGTCACAGGTTCGAGTCCTGTTGGCGGCGCTTTTTTCCGAGGGGGCCCGTAGCTTAGTCCGGTCAGAGCGCCCGGCTCATAACCGGGCGGTCATGCGTTCAAATCGCATCGGGCCCATGACAAAACTGCGCTCCCCCGCGGGAGTTGTCCCCCTTGCCGGGTGCCCGGTCCGGGGGTTGTGGAACGGTGCTCCAGGTCGTTCCGTGGCAAGGTATGTATGCAGTGCCGTGCAATCCCGGTGTATGGAGTGCCCGGTGTGCGGTCGTGACTGCATCGAGGACGCACAGGACGTCCTCGCCAGGCTGCCCGATCTCTTCTCGCCCTGCGACCAGTGCAGCAGCCGTGTCCTCGACAAGAACGCCCCCCTCCCCGGCAGGACATATGCCCCTCCCTGCGGGTGCGGGAAACGGTTCATCGACGAGGTCTTCGCAAACCTCTACGTGATCTACGTCGAGGAGGGGATCTTTTCCGGGAAAGAGCCTCTCAGGGCTGTCGGGTCGCCCCTGATCCATCCCGGGGTCTCCACCGTGAATCCCCCATTCCTCCCGTCCGGCTCCCTCGTCCTCCTCTCACCGGTCGTGACAGCCCCTGCAGCGGAGAGGATCGTCGCGGAGGTCCCGGAGGTCCGCGGGGTCGTGAGGTCCGGCGATTTCGTGCCCGGAACAGTCGACCCGGCCCTGGAAGAGGCCCCCCGCACGTACGACCTCCTCGCGGGCTGCGATGTCAGGGCCGGTGTCTTCCCCACGTCCGCCGGACCGCTCGTCATCTACACCCAGCAGTCCCAGGTCCACATCGAGTTCCCGCGCCAGAGGAACCCGAAGATCGAGTCGGTCGAGCGCCGGCTGGAAAAGGGCCTCCCCGCGGTCTTTGTCGACGCCTGTGCAGGGACCGGGACGCTCGGCCTGTGCGCAGCCCTCCACGGGGTGCAGAGGGTGATCCTCAACGACGCGTGGTACGCGGCCGCTTACTGGTCGGCCCAGAACGTCCTGGTCAACCAGAAGTCCCTGGACGTCCGGGATGTCACGATGCATCTTTCCTACAGCGAGATGAGGGGGCTGCAGGTCTCGAGGGACCCCCTTCTGGTCGCCGAGGCGGGAGGAGAGCAGGCCCTGTCCGTGTTCTTCGGAGACTACCGGAAACTCGGGGGGGTCCTTCCCCCGGGACCGGCCTGCACGGTCCTCGATCTCTTCGATAAATCGGACCTGGAGGCAAACAGGCGGGTTATGAAGGAGTGGCAGGACAGGGTCCCCGGCGACGTATTTATCCCCTAGGCCCCAATATCATACGGGGACTAGCCCGGGTGGCCCGGCGTCACCTGTGACCCGAAACCGTCGGCATGCGGGGGGCGAAGTTCGAGGAAGGCGGAGCCGGGCTGCCTTTGAACGGCACGGGCCGACGTTGAAACCTCGTCCCATGAGGTCGGTGGACAGGAACCAGGACCCCGGAGGGGGTCTGTGGCCTGCTGCCGCGGGGACCGGTCCAGG
>JAKPSJ010000095.1 GCA_029555345.1 Methanobacteriota archaeon
TCTCTCGTTTTTTACCTTTGTCAGCCTCCAGGGTTACCTCGATGAGGTAACCGATTCTATCGAGAAGAAGATCATCCGCGATGAATTCGTGAACCTGATCAAGGAGCGCCACCTCTCGAAAAATATCCTCGCTGCTCTCGGGCACTCCCCACAAGACCCTCCCGAGGCCATCGCGCTCGAGGAGAGGTCGCTGGTATGGAAGCTGACCGGGGTCAAGGACCTGATTGCGTTGAAAAATATCTGATCTTTTTCCACATCCACGGCCCGGAATCCCGGATATAATCTGATCAGGCACTATGAGAGATTTGGTATTTGGAGGAGAGCCTCGTATCGATACGGGGGTGGGGGGTGGTTGCGACCGGCACAACCAAGGGTTCGGGGATCAATGTATACCCGGGGAAAACGAGGAAGAGTGTCCCTGGCGGCTCCGATAGCCGGGTTTCTTTGCGGGCGCAGCCACGCTTGGATAAATATCGGGGCGAGGCAGAAAACATGTGGGCACTGAAACGGCCATGCTTCTGCAGCGGCTCTTGGTTCTCCTGGACATCATCCTGCCTGTCGGCCGGGGGTGGGAAGATCGGTATGCATTTGTCGTTTTGTGAAGACACAATACATGATATGGCTGAGCGCAACCCACGGCCGGTGGAAAAGACGACGCCGGCCATGGCCCAGTATTGGTCGATCAAAGAGCAGCATCAGGACGCAATCCTGTTCTTCCATATCGGTGACTTCTACGAGACCTTCTGCGAGGATGCGGAGACCGTATCCCGGGAGCTAGATATTGCGCTCACCTCCCGGTCACGGGACAGTTCGGGCGCTAGGATCCCCCTCGCAGGCGTCCCCTGCCATGCGGCAGAAGGCTATATCTCCCGGCTGATCGCTAAGGGCTACCGCGTGGCGGTCTGCGACCAGATCGAGGATGCCAGGCATGTGAAAGGGATTGTGAAGCGCGAGGTAGTGCGGGTCGTAACCCCCGGCACGACCATTGATGAAGACTTGCTCTCCTCCCCACAGGCCCGTTTCCTGATGGCTGTTGTTCCCGGTGACCGAAAAACCGAACTGGGCCTTTCATTCCTCGATCTCTCCACCGGCCAGTTCCTGGTTACCGCCTGCAGCAGGGACCGGGGGAACGGGGATCTGGTCTCTGAGATACGACGATACCAGCCTGCAGAATGCCTCCTTCCCGCCGCCCTCGCCGATGAACTTGGAGATATCGTGCGTACCTGCGGGGTCGTGGTCACAATAACCGGAGCATCTCCGGGCACGGACGAGGCATCATCTTTTTTAAAAGAGCAGTTCGGTGGAGAGGAGCTGGGGCGGTCCGGGGTCCTGGGGTGCCCGGCAGCGGTGAGGGCTGGCGCCATCGCACTCCGGTACGCGAAAGAGATGCAACGGAAAGAACTCTCGCATATCAGGTCCCTGTCCTTCCACCGGTTATCCGAGGGCTGTGTGATCGATGGTATCACTCAGCGGAACCTCGAGATTATCAGGAGTATCAGGGGGAGGGCCGGAGACCCGACCCTCCTCTCCATCCTTGATTTGACTGGAACCCCGATGGGGAGCAGGCTCCTCCGGCAGTGGCTTACGACCCCGCTCCTATCGGTAGAGAGGATCAATGACCGGCTTGATGGTGTTGAATTTTTTACGAAAAATACACCGGTCCGTGCAAAAATCCGGGCGATAATCGCAAAAACTGCAGACATCGATCGGATTGCAGGGAGGATCTCCTGCCGGACCGCGTCGCCGCGGGACCTTATCTCCCTTGCCCGATCCCTTTCCACGGTCCCTGCACTCAAGGACGCCCTTTCCGAAAGCGAATTGCCCCGGCTCGTTTCCGGAGCACTTGGAAATCTCGGCGATCCCGGGGCCATGACTGACCTTATCGGGCGGGCGATCACTGACAATCCGCCGGTCTCTCCCCATAGCGGGGGAGTCTTTCGGGACGGCTACGATTCTCACCTTGACATGCTCAGATCACGATCCGCACGGGGAAAGGAGTGGATTGTCGCCCTGCAGCAGCAGGAACGGGAGCGGACCGGGATCCGGTCGCTCAAGGTTGCGTACAATTCCGTGTTTGGGTACTACATCGAGGTGACCAGGCCGAATCTCCACCTGGTCCCGAAAGAGTACGAACGGAAGCAAACAACATCGACCGGAGAACGGTTCACCCTTCCTGCACTCCGGGAGCAGGAAGCGGTAATCGTTACCACAGAGGAGGGCCTCCTTGCCCTTGAACAGGAACTCTATGCCAAGCTCCTCGATACCCTGGCAGAGGCCATGCCCCTGTTCCAGGCCATCTCGCAAGGCATGGCGGTACTTGATATCATCTCATCGCTGGCAGAAGTTGCGGTGCACCATCGCTACACCCGGCCGGTAGTGGACAAGTCTCTCGATATCCTGATCCGGGAGGGCCGGCACCCGGTCGTGGAACAGTCGCCTGGGGTATCCTTTGTTCCCAATGACACCCTCCTCTCCGCTGGCGGCGATCAGATACTGATTATCACCGGTGCGAATATGGCCGGGAAGTCCACGTATATGAGGGCCGTGGCCCACATCGTTGTCATGGCCCAGGCAGGCTCTTTTGTGCCTGCCGCCCATGCCCGGATCGGCCTCGTGGACAGAATTTTTACCCGGGTAGGCGCCTTCGACGACCTCGCCAGCGGACAGAGCACCTTCATGCTGGAGATGC
>JAKPSJ010000111.1 GCA_029555345.1 Methanobacteriota archaeon
TCACCGGGATTCGGTGCCCTGGTGGCCCTTGTCGGCCTCGGTGCAGTGGCGTTCCTCATCGTGCGCAAGCACTAAAAAACACAAAAACCACCCTATTTTTTCGTCTCCCTCGGAAAAGGGAAGTCGGTGCTTCGGGCTGCCCGGAGACAAAACCACTAATAGTGCCGGGCGCGGAGTAGTAGTATTAGTGGGCATCCTCCCTCGAGAGGGCGGTATCCAGTCTGCCCTGCAGGGAAACAGCCAGGGACTCTATTGGAGAATGGGACAATGAAGCTCACGGTAAAACTCTTGGACCTCGGGACACGGGGTGTCCTCCTGCATGCAGAAGACGCTGGGACTATCGGGGTCATGCCCGGAGACCGGGTCCAGGTCCAGAACGATGCAAGCGGTGTCACTATCGCGGCTTTTGTCGACACGACGAAAACGCTCCTGCCGCAGGGGACAATCGGGATCTACCGGATCACGAACGAGAGGCTGCAGGTCACCGAGAAGGCTCCAGTCGAGGTCAGGAGTGCTGAACGTCCTGTAACGCTGGACTACATCAGGAAGAAGATGGACGGCGGGCACCTCTCGAAGGAGGAGACCTATGCAATCATCAGGGATGTCGTCGGGGACAATATCTCGGCCACGGAACTGACAGCCTATATCACGGCATGCTATATCAACGAGATGGACATGGACGAGGTGGAGAACCTCACCCGGGCAATGGTCGATACAGGGGAGAGGCTGACGTTCCACACCCACCCGATCGTGGACAAGCACTCCATCGGGGGGGTTCCAGGCAACAAGATCTCGCTCCTCGTTGTACCTGTCATCGCCGCCAGCGGCCTGAAGATCCCCAAGACGAGTTCCCGGGCTATCACCGGGGCCGGAGGGACTGCGGACCTGATGGAAGTCCTCGCCCCCGTCAATTTTTCCGCAGTGGATGTCCAGCAGATGACGGAGAAGGTCGGGGGAGCGATCGTGTGGGGAGGGGCGACCAACATCGCGCCTGCCGACGACAAGATCATCATCCAGGAATACCCGTTCCGCATCGACGCCCGCGGCCAGATGCTCGCGAGTGTCATGGCAAAGAAGTTCGCGGTCGGTGCCGATCTCGCCGTTATCGATATCCCGGTCGGGACCCACGCGAAGGTGAAGACCGTCCAGGAAGGCAGGAGGCTTGCACGCGAGTTCATCGAGCTCGGGGACCGCCTGAAGATCCAGGTGGAATGCGCGATAACGTATGGGGATTCTCCCGTGGGACGGGCAATCGGTCCGAAACTGGAGGTCATCGAGGCGCTCCGCGCCCTCGAAGGTGTGGAGAGCCCGGGGTCGCTGTTCCAGAAGAGCACAGCGATTGCCGGGATTGCGCTCGAGATGTCCGGCAAGGCTGCCCGGTGGCAGGGCCCGGAGATGGCAGCAGAGATAATCAAGAAAGGGGATGCGTTGAAGAAACTCCGCCAGATCATCGAGATCCAGGGTGGCGACCCGAACGTGAAATCGGGAGACATCGAGCCGGGAAAACACCAGTTCGCTGTCAATGCCCCTGCAACGGGGTACGTGATCGAGCTCAACAACAATGCCCTCATCAGCCTCGCCCGCACTGCCGGTGCACCGCACGACAAGGGTGCAGGCCTCCTCCTCCATGCCAAGAAGGGGGCCCACGTGCAGAAAGGGCAGCCGATCTTCACGATATTCGCCGAGCGGAGCTGGAGGCTCCAGAAAGCGATCGAAGAAGGGCGGCAGCTGATGCCCGTGGTCGTCGAGGGGATGCTCCTCGACCGCGTCCCGCAGGACACGAGGTGGTCCTGAAAAGGCCAGGTGTGCAGGCGATCGGATTGACAGCGCCTTTTTTTCCCTGTTGCGGTCGCCAAGAAACGCAGGGTAATGACGGACCCAGCGGGAATCGAACCCGCGTCCTTGGGTCCGAAGCCCAAGAGGATATCCTCTACCCCATGGATCCGGAAGACCCGTTAGAAAGACAACATATTAAGCATTTTCTGTAGCAAGTACCTGTACCGATGATCCTTTCGGCACGCGAGACCAGGAGGCGCCTTATACCCGGCAGCAGCGAACACCCCCTCGTGATCGATCCCTACAGCGAGGAATGCCAGCAACCGGCATCCTATGACCTCCGGGTCGGGGGGGACTTCGTCCTTCCACCCGGCTTGTGCACGCTCGTCCATACCCTCGAGAGGGTCGAACTGCCACCGGACCTCGCGGCAACGCTCCGGTGCAGGTCGACCTACGGCAGGATGGGTGTGGTTCTCACGGCAGGTTTCGTGGACCCTGGTTTCAGGGGGCAGCTCACGCTCTGCCTCGTGAACATGAGCCAGGAACACCTGACCATCAGGAAAAACGACCGGGTGGCCCAGATCGTCTTCTTCCAGGTCACGGACGGGGATCACGGGTACGGTGGAAGATACCAGGACAGCGTTGGCGTCATACAGGCGAGATGAATGATCCGGACGGAGAGGAAGTATATCGAGATCCTCCGCATACTGAAGGAGCACTCGGAGCCGATGGGTGCAAAGAGGCTCTCGGAAATGATGGCTGAACGCGGCTTTGTCCTGAGCGACAGGGCAGTCCAGTACTACCTCCGCTACCTCGACGAGATGGGGTTTACGAGGAAGGTCGGGAACCTGGGGCGTGTGCTGACACCCTATGGCCACAAAGAGACAGAAAATGCCCTGGTCGGTGACCGCGTCGGTTTCATCATCTCCAAGCTGGAACGCCTCGCATACAGGAGCACTTTCAACCCGGAGACATCCACCGGCGACGTGGCCTACAACCTCTCCATCGTCCCGGAAGAGAGGCTCCCCGATGCGACAGCTGCATTCGACGAGGTCGTTGCAGCAAGGTGCGGTTTTTTTTCCGGGTACCGGGTCATCGACAGTGACCCGAGGGTACCCAGGGGGAGTGCCGGCATCGTGAGCATCTGCAGCATCACGATGGACGGCGTGTTCCGGAGGGAAGGGATCCCTGTCCGGATGGCGTATGGCGGACGACTCGCCATACAGCACGAGGAGGCCACCCATTTCGTGGACTTGATAGGGTACCGGGGGACAACAATAGACCCGCTCCAGCTCTTCATCTCCTCGGGCCTGACCTCTCTCTCGTCCCTTGTCGCGAGCGGGTCGGGGACGGCCCTAGCAAACGTCCGCGAGATCCCTGCCCTTGCCGAGAACAGGGTCCGCGAGACGGTTGCGCGGATGAAGAAGGCGGGTTTTGTCTTTCCCATTGCCCTGGGGACCTCGGTGTTCAACCTTGTCCTGGACCCCTACCGGCTGGCACTCGTGGCGTATTCGGGTATGAACTTCGTCGCCAACGCGTACGAGAAGAAGATCCCGATACAGACAGAGATCGGGGCAGGGACCATCCCCTTCTCGAGGGTCATCCAGGATTAAACCGGGGCTGCGTCGTCCCTTTCCAGGGAGCGCTCTTTTGCCCGGCGCAGCTCCTCGATGCATGGCAGGGTGTCCATACCGGCGAAGATGACGAGGATGCCCAGGTATCGTGTCTTCTTTACCGGGTAATCGCCGGAACGGAGTTCGAGCCCCTGGATGCTCCGGTCGAGCCACCTCCTGACCGTCAGGAACCCCTTCATGCTCATCTCGTGGCTCGGACCCGCGATGAGAACGAGGGCCTTTTGAACGCGTGCGAGATCTGTGTCGGCCGAGATCTCCTGGTATGCCGCCCTCTTTGCGAGTTCGACGATCCGCGAAGCCTTCACGTGGTGCTCATTGACAGAGCGCGTGTGCGGGCTGGAACGAAGGACATGGTCCAGTGGACGGGCAGGAGGCAGCTCCTCCCGGGCGTAGCCCACCGTCACCAGGCCCATCCCCTGGATCGTATTCAGGATCTCACCTGCATCGAGCACGACCTCCGGGATGTCTTCGGCCTCTCGCAGCGAGTATTCTCCGGCACGGAGCAGCAGCGTCATCCTTCTCGCGATAAGAGTGTCCATGCTTTCGTGGAAGGGATCGATTTGCTTCTTCGGGATTTCAGGGCGGATCTTCTCGAGAAGTCTTCCCGCGATCGCATCTGCGTCCTTTGCAGGTTCGGGTACAACGACCACGGAGATCTTCTCTCTCCAGGCCTCGCTGTCAAAGACGATGACCCCGTCGAGGACCTCGAGGAGCGGACCCAGCTGGTCTGCAGCACGCGCGAGGCAGATATCGCCTTCGCTTTTCCGGGGCAGGGTGCATATCCCAAATACCGGTTCCACGAGCGATTTTTTCAGGAAAGAAACGAGGTCAGGAACCACGGAAGCCATGATACCCCCCAGTCCGCAGCACAGGAACAGGGCATCGATATCGCCGTCGTCCATTGCCTGGAGCTGGGTGAGGATCTCCTCCCTGGGAACGTGGGCTGCGATATCGTCAGGATGAAGGGGATCGAGCGGAGAGAAGAACAGGCGGCGGTTCGCCGGGACCATGGTGAGCGAAGCGAGTTCCTCTGCGTCGCAATCCACGGCTACCCCCTCCACGCAATGTACCTCACTTAGCCTGTCATGTTCGAGCAGCTTGTCTGTGATGTGCGAGCCTGCTCCGCCAAGACCGATTGTAAGAACGCGCATTCCGGCCTTCTCTTCCTGTGAGTTTTTTTTCCTGTTACGATAAAGCACTTCTGTTCTTTTGGTGCCAGACGCTCCCCGGGCATGGAGTGGATTGTCAGGAGCATGGGCAATGGGCGGGATACGGTCCGCCACCCCGTTACGGCAGGGGTCCGACTGCTCCCCGGCCTGCACAAACGCAGGGCAATTTACCTTCCTCCAACGGAAAAACCAGTGCGTTTTTCCCGGAGTACCGCTCTCCCTGACAAAAATACGTGGTGGTGCCCGTCGTTTTGAAGTGAATCGGTGGGAAACCACCTGTTCCGGGGAAAGAAAATCATAACGTATTTAAATCTTCGTTCGATACTATTCCATGAGGTGAATGGAACCTTGACAACCTATGGAATAGAATTCGTACCAGGTGCTGTCAATGTCAAGCAGGTCGTGAACTACTGCAAGCTTGCAGAGTCCAAGGACATTGACTATGCATGGATCACCAACCACTACAACAACCGCCACTGCTACCCCACCCTTGCCATGATCGCGGCAAACACCACGACGCTCAAGATGGGGCCGGGGATCATGAACACCTTCACTGACACTCCGGCGGCAATTGCGTCCTTTGCAGCCACTTTGAACGAGATCTCCGATGGACGCGCAGTTCTTGGTATCGGGCCGGGGGACCTCTCCACGCTGCCCAAGCTGGCGATCCAGCCCGCCAAGCCCATCGCCCGCCTGCGTGAAGGTGTCACGCAGATCCGGAGACTCCTTGCCGGGGAAGAGATAAAGAAGAGCGGCAATATGGAGTTCTTCGACTACGACGGCGCCAAGCTCACCGGTGTCACCCTGCCGGGCAAGAAAGGCATCCCGATCTATATCGGTGCCCAGGGGCCAAAGATGCTCGAGCTCGCCGGTGAGATCGGTGACGGTGCCC
>JAKPSJ010000001.1 GCA_029555345.1 Methanobacteriota archaeon
CTCGAGAGTATCACGTCAACGCTCGGGACGATGACGACCTTCGTGATGGCAATAGCCGGAATATCTCTCCTCGTTGCCGCCACCTCGATCTTCAACGTGATGATGATGTCTGTGACCGAGAGGATCAGGGAGATAGGTATCATGAGGAGCATCGGTGCCCAGAAATCTGAAATACGGAGGATGTTCCTCTACGAGAGCATCGTCCTCGGTGTGGTCGGGGCCTCGATAGGGGCAGTCCTTTCCCTCGGTATAGGCTGGGTCGTTGTCCTTGCGATGGTGGGACGCACTGATTACTTCTTCCTGCCTTAAAGCCTCGCGTATATCCCCTATGCCATGGTGGTCGGCATCGCAGTCTGCGTCCTCTCGGGGGTCTACCCGGCGTGGAGGGCGGCGGACCTCGACCCGGTCGAAGCATTGAGGGCAGAATGAAGGCAAGCGTCGAGCCAACGGATTGGCGGGGAAGAATAGAGCGGTGACAGGATTGAAAGAAATAGTTATCCTGACATTGTTGTGTGTCGGGATGGTATTCCTTGCAGGATGCACAGCAGAGGAAAAACCGCAGAAAGCAAGCGCCGGGACTTCGGGGACAGTTTCTGTCCCTGTCAACGGGGATAGTCCTGCCAGGGCAGTGAACAGGACACCCGGGGACAATCCTCCGGTCACCCTGCCTGCCGAGATAAACAGGACGGAACAGCAGTGGCCGGAACACCCGGCAACGGACGATATGGGGAGAGGGGATGCGAGTCTCGTGTCACCTGCCAAGGGGAACGGTACGTTCCCGGCACCCGGGGAGGCACATGGGGGAGTGAAGCCTCCTGCGCCACCAGGTTCATGATTTTGGCAATCCTATCAACCAGGCATTGGCTTCACATTGCATGGACGGATCCCACTGCAGGGGCACGGGTAGTCAAACCAAAGAATACTTATTCCCCATTCCAGAGAATCCGTCAGATAACCATGTAATCGTATCAAGGGGTTTATCATGGATTGGAATATTTTTTGAAGATCTCTTGCATCCCCCAGGAAAGGAACATGGTCAGCCAGGAACGGATCAGGGACCGGCAGCCCTGTCGTCGTGGACGGGGTGTGCCATGTCATTGATGACCCGGCTATCCAGGCACTCTTCGCACTCGAATTCGAGCGTGGAATGGTGGATGCCGTACTTGGCAAGCCGTTCCTTGATCTCGGATTTCATGTGCGCGATGCGCCGTGGGTCTTCTTCGCAGCTGTACACGTGGGCATCCAGGACATTGATATGGGAACAGAGGCTCCAGAGGTGCACGTTGTGCACTCCGCTCACACCCTCGACGCTCGTGATATCCTTCACCATCTGTTCGAAATCCACGTCCCGGGGGGCGAACTGGAGGAGTATCACCATGCAGTCGCGGACCAGGAGGAGGGATGTGGAGAGGATGACGAGGACGATGGCCAGGGAGACGAGGGGGTCTGCCAGGACCTGGCCTGTCAGGGATATCCAGGCAGCGGCAGCGATCACTCCAACCGACGAGAGGGTATCCCCAATGACGTGGACGAACGCGCCCCGGATGTTCAGGTCATTGCTGCCGTGGAGCAGCCAGGCAATGAAGAGGTTGACGCAGAGACCGGCAAGCCCCACGGCCAGCATCCCGGCGGAGTAGACCTGGGCGGGGCTGGAAAATCTTCCGATTGCCTCCCGGGCGATGAGAAAACAGAGCCCGATGAGGACGAGGCCGTTGACGAGGGCGACCATCACCTCGACGCGATGGTACCCGAATGTACGGCTTACAGTGGGCAGAGACCTTGCGACGAGGACGGCACCGAGGGAGAGGAGGAGAGCAGAGCCATCGACCAGCATGTGCCCTGCATCGCTCACCAGGGCAAGCGAACCGGTGAGGAATCCTCCGGCAAGTTCCACTCCGAAGAACACGAACGTGACAACGACCGCGATTTTCAATGCCTTCTCGTGCGGGTGTCGGTGCATGGGTTATACTCCACAAGCGGCAAGAGCAGGGAACGGGTGGAAAATCCAGCCCTCTTTATACCCCCTGCGACCGCCGGCACCTGTGCTTCCAGGTACTATTCCTATCCACTTATCCAGCCCATCCGGACGTACCAGTCATACTCGTGGGGCCACTTATCCTTGTTCATGATAACCATCTGGCGGAAATGGTCCATTCTCTGGCGGAGGTTCTCTTCCTGCTCGGGATACGAGTGCTCCCCGCGGATCGCCTCGACGAGTGTCTTTCCCAGTTCCCTGGCGTCCTTCTCCGCGCCCTCCAGGGCCGAGGGGCCCCCCGAGACAGCGACTCCGACACCCCCTATGGCGATTGCCCCGAACGCATTGAGGACGTGGTCCATGTACTCGACGATTTTCTCCTGGTTGCCTCCTCCCGCAGTGCAGACCGAGCAGCCGAACTTGCCCGTGAACATCCTGCAGTGGATGGCATCGCTCATCCTGTCGAATACTGCCTTCATTGGCGCAGGGACAGAATCGACGTAGTTGGGAGCCCCGAGCACTATCCCGTCCGCACCCATCATCTTCTCGAAGAGTTCGGGGAAATCATCCGAAAGGGTGCACTCGCCCGTGGCATAGCACGTCCCGCATGCAGTGCAGTACCCGATGCGAAGCGAATAGACGTCGATAAGGTCTGTTGTGGCGCCTTCTGCCCGGGCGCCCTGCAGTACAGCCTCGACCAGGCGTCGGGAGTTGCTCTCCTTCCCCCGCGGGCTTGCGATGAGCCCAATCACTTTTTTCGACATGGTCTGCCCTATACAGAGTGGGATCGGGACGGGACGGGGATAAATCTGCCGATCCCTGCCCCCGACGCGTGAGCAGGACAATTTATCATCGCCTTTTTTTCCTTATTCATCGGGAAATAGTTTGCACGATGCGACCCTTGCAGGCAGATGAGCAGCACTCCCCGTCTAGACCCATCGTTCCGGGGAAACGAGGGGGGAGAGTCTCTCCGACCCCATCCAGGTCCGGAAAATTACCCCTGGCAGGTGAGGGGCACTGCACCCTTACTTGAAGAACAGGACCCTCTTGACATCGTCAACGGTCATCCCATTGTCCATTCCTAGACCGTACATAACTTGGACAGCCTTCTCGTCGAGGAACGAGAGCGATGTTGCATTGTTCTCGGGGTAGGCGAAGATGCTGTCCGGGTGCTGGAGCGAATCCCCCTTGAACCCGAGGGTATAGAGGAGGGCACGCAGGAGGTAATGGGTCCTCTGGTCTCCTTCCATCTGGTTGTTAAGATAGATATCGTAGCCCTTGACCTTCGCACACGTCACCCCGTTGCAGACAAACTCCCTGTTCAGCCAACCCATTTCTGTCCCGAGGTCGATTGCCTTCAACCCTTCAGGCGAAAGGAACTTGATCCGGATATCGCCGGACTGGCCGGTCTTTGTATTCTCGAAGAGCTTGTTCGACTGGGAGAGCGCGTTGAATTTCAGGATGAAGGCCTCGACGGTCTCCCTGTCGGAATCCCGACCTGCGTTCAGGGAGACAGTCGTCCTCTTTGTGGACAGGGGGAGACGTTCGAGGAAGATGTTCCCGCTCCCGAAAGCTACGTCGATGAAGTGGAGGTTGATATCTTCGCTCGAGAGGAGGGTTGGCGACGGGGTAAAGGGAGAGACCGGCGGGGTTGACACCTCTGTAACCACAGTCTCCGTGGGAGACGCATCAGGGGGAATGGATGTTACTTCCGGTATCGTTGTCTGGGGAGGCACAGAGGTGCAGCCCGAGATGGCAAGGAATGCGACGATGAAAATGGCCGAAAATGTGAAAAATACCCGGTATTCCATGAATAATGATCCTTGCCTGGATAAAATAATGGTTGTGATGGAGAGGGCACCGGGATAGGGCGGAGTCGCGTGGGGCCAGGTAATGGAATTTTTCATGCAGGCCCCGCATGATCACTGGTATATCCAATGAGGACCAATGAATATCCCACGGGGATGAGAGAATTGTTCCCAGTGGAGTTGCTGACCTATTAGTAATCATACAAGGACTGACAGGGAAGAGGAGATTGTCGTTGACCAGACGAGCCCGGAGGGTGTGGAGACGATCCGGGTGCGCCTCCCGAAGAAACGGAACAGGGAACAGTTTGCCATCGCCGAACTGATGCTCGGCTCGAACCATATCCGTGTGAGGTGCATCGACGGGGTCACCCGGATGGGACGGATCAAGGGCAAGATCAAGAAGAGGGCATGGATCAGGGAGGGTGACACCCTCATCGTCACCCCCTGGAGTTTCCAGGACGACAAGTGCGATATCTCCTACCGGTACACAAAGCCGCAGGTCGACTGGCTGCGGAGAAACCGGTACCTCTGACCTTCTTTTACTCCGAAGCCAGGGCAGCCCCGCGGAACTCTGTGGAGATCAGTGGCAGGGCTCTCTCCTCTCACGATCAGGGATCAAAAAAGGAGAGGGTTGGTCCGGTGCCACTTTTCAGGACGCAACGGTCCCCTTTACCTTAGGGGGTTTCATCAGGATCAGTGCAAGGGTGAACCCAAGCAGTGCCAGGACGAAGACGTAGGGGAACACCCCCATGTAGGTCCCGGTCGACGTCTTGATGAACCCTGCGAGTTGCGGACCTGCGATAGCCCCTGCACCATAGGCAAGGAAGACGATGCCGTAGCAGCGCGAGTAGTCGCACATCCCGAAGTACGAGGCGGTCGCGGTCGGCGCAATGGCAAGCCAGCCGCCGAGGCAACCCCAGAGAATGGCAAAGCCGATGATGTAGACCGGGACAGCCGGGACCTGCCAGAGGGCAACGGATGCGGCTGCAATGAGGACGAAGGAGACGAGTGCAGTGTTCCGGGGCTTGAACCTGTCGGTGAGAGCCCCGAAGATCGGCCTTCCCACGCCGTTGAAGATTGCAAAGAACCCGACGAGAAGAGTTGCAAGCCCGGCCTCGATCCCGGCCTCTGTCCCGACAGGCTTTGCTATCGATATCGCCATCAGCCCCGCGAGGCACCCGATAAAGTAACAGGACCACAGGCCGTAGAACGCCGGGGTCCTGATCATGGCGGACCAGTGACATTCGCATGTCTCCTGACCTTTCTCGGGCGTCGGGGGCGTCCATCCTGCAGGTTTCCACCCTGGAGCAGGGAACCGCAGTGGAACGGCGAGGAGGACGATCAGGACGATGAACACGATGCCGAAGGTGCGGAAAGTGTTCATCACCCCGATGGCATCGATGAGGTACCCGGCAATATTCGCGGTCACGAATGCCGAAAAGCCAAAACCGAGCAGTGTCAGGCCGACCGCCGTCCCCCGCCTGTCCGGGAACCACTGGGCAGCGACAGCGACAGGGACACCGTATGCAATTCCAACTCCGATACCGCCGATGATTCCGTACACGATGTAGAGCATCCAGACCGATGTGACGGTCGAGGCGAGGAGCCAGCCGAGGCCCGTGAGGAGACCTCCAGCAATGGTGATCCTGCGCGGGCCGAGTGTCTCTATGTACTTCCCGGTGAGCGGCATTGCGATCGCGAAAAATGCCAGGAAAACCGAGAAGGGCATCAGCATTTCGTTTGCGGTGACGGGCTGGCCCAGCTCCGTTGTGAAGTACGTCGTGAGAGGTCCGACAAAGACACTCCAGGAGTAGATGGTCCCGAGGCAGAGGTTGATGATGAGCCCGATGACGACCAGGAGCCAGCGGCCCCGTTCGGCCGGCATGCCAAAGAGATTCTGGTTGCCAGACATGGAAGAGATCCTCTGAAAAAAGTTACTCTTCCAGGGTGGAGATATCCCCTGGGTCGATTCCCAGCTCTTTTGCCTTCAGCACGCGGCGCATGATCTTTCCAGAACGGGTCTTCGGAAGCTTATCCACGAACTCGATTTCCGATGGCATGGCGATCGGTCCGAGAGTCATGCGGACATGGTAGATCAGGTCACTCTTGAGTTTGTCGCTTGGGGAGAACCCGACACGCAGGATCACGAATGCTTTGATGACGTTGCCTTTCATCGGGTCCGGCTTGCCGATGACAGCGGCTTCTGCGACCGCCTGGTGCGACACGAGTGCACTCTCGACCTCGGCAGTCCCGATGTTGTGGCCTGCAACGATGATGATGTCGTCTGCCCTCCCGATGATCATGATGTATTCGTCCGTTTTGCTCTTGACAGCCAGGTCCCCGGTGGTATAGCAGTCGGGGATTGTGTTCCAGTAAGTGCGGTAACGCTCATCGTTCTTGTAGACGGTGCGGAACATGGCGGGCCAGGGATTCCTGATGACAAGGAAGCCACCGTTGCCTGGAGCGACAGGGTTCCCGGCCTTGTTCACCACGTCTGCAACGACACCAGGGATGGCTTTTCCTGCGAATCCCGGGCGCATGGGCTCGCCCACCATCGTTGTGATCATTTGCATGCCCGTCTCCGTCTGCCACCATGTGTCGACGATGGGGCACTTTTGCTTCCCGATGACCCTGTAAAACCATTCGAATGCCTCGGGGTTCAGGGGCTCGCCGACTGAACCCAGGATCCGGAGGGACGAAAGGTCATACTTGTTGGGCCACTCCTCGCCGAACTTCATGAACATGCGGATAGCCGTAGGGGCAGTGTAAAAGATCGTGACCCCGAGGTCCTGGATGATCTTCCAATAGGACCCCGGGTCCGGGTAATCGGGAACTACCTCGCCGATGAAAACTGTCGCCCCAATGGCAAGCGGGCCGTAGACCACGTAGCTGTGCCCGGTGATCCACCCGGTGTCTGCCGTGCACCAGTAGACATCGGTGTCTTTGACATCGAAGACATTCTGGGTGGTATACCCGGTGCCGACCATGTAACCACCGCAGGTATGGACGATACCTTTTGGTGTCCCAGTCGAGCCGCTTGTATAGAGGATGAAAAGCGGGTCCTCGGCGTCCATGACTTCGGGTTCGCATGTCGTTGGCATTCCCTCGATAATCTCTTTGTAGTCGACTTCCATCTCCCGGTGCAGTTCGACGGGCTTGTCCGTATCGCGTGAGAGGACGATAACTTTCTCCACGCTGGGGGCATTGATGATTGCCTCGTCCACTATGGACTTCAACGGAATGGTCTTTCCACGGCGGATCGTGACGTCTGCGGTGATGACTACCCTGGCCTCGGCATCCCTGATCCTCATGTTGAGAGCGGCGACCCCGAAACCGCCGAAAACGACGCTGTGGACTGCCCCGATCCTCGCACACGCGAGCATGGCGATGATCTGCTCGGGGACAATCGGCATGTAGATGCAGACCCGGTCACCTTTCTTGATGCCAATCTTCTTCAGGCCATTGGCGAAGCGGCATACCTCCGTGTAGAGCTTCTTGTAGGTGAATATCCTTTCTTCACCCTCCTCTCCGCGCCAGATGAGCGCCACCTTGTTCTTCCGGTGGTTCGCTACGTGGCGGTCGAGGCAATTGGCAGTGATGTTGAGTTTGGCGTTGACGAACCATTTTGCATAGGGGTACTTCCATTCAAGGACCTTGTCCCACTTTTTGATCCAGTCGAAGTGGTGGGCCTGCTTCTCCCAGAACCCCTCCGGGTCGGAGAGAAACTCACTGTAGGTCTTTTTGTAATCCTTAATCCATGCGTTCTGCTTGTAGGATGGATCCGGGATGTAGACCTTTTCGGAGTCGACCATCGGTACCTCAAACGATTCTGCCATATTATCGCACCTTTCCGTTTGCACTCATTCAATCAGCCATCTGTATCATTTTGCATTGCAGGCGGGAACCCCCCCCACCTCGCCATATCATCTTCTTCAGCACTCTCTTTTCCATAAGTGCGGTTGTTCTCTCGCGTTCGATCCCCTGGGCGCATGAGCGAACCAGAAATCCAGAAATGCATCCTGTATGCCCGTTATTCTGCCATCCCTCCATGGTGATAATATTTTAATGATTAATCATTATAATTATTAAAGGTTGATGATTTGCATGCCGGGGGGACTCCGGCTGCACAACGGTCGAAAAAGGAGAAAGAAGGATTAACATCTGCCAGAAAAAAACTGGATCTATGGATGTTGCCATTGTCGGAGCCTCTGGATATACGGGTGGCGACCTCATCCGCCTGCTCCTTCTGCACCCCCATATCTGCGTGACCTGTGCCACGTCGAGGAAACTGGCGGGAAAACCGGTCGAATCTGTCCACCCTCACCTTAAGGGATTGATAGACCTCAGGTTCAGCAACCCGTCGGCAGACGAGATGGATGCCGATGTCGCTTTCCTTGCAGTTCCCCACACGGCAGCCATGTCGTACGCAAGGCCGCTGCTCGCGCGGGGTATGAAGGTCATCGACCTTTCGGCCGACTACCGGCTCCCCAGGGATGTCTACGAGAAAGTATACGGTGTCACCCACACCGATTACTTCCCTGCCCCCTACGGTATCCCCGAGATTCACCGGGACTCGTACCGGAACGCGGACTTCGTGAGCAATCCCGGCTGTTTCCCGACCGGTGCAACCCTTGCAGCAGCCCCCCTCGCCCGGTTCGCCCATACGATCGTTTTCGACTCGAAGACAGGGGTCTCGGGAGCCGGGGACAACCCCTCCTCCACCACGCACTACCCAAACGTCGCAGACAACGTCAACCCTTACAAGTGGACCACCCACCGCCACCTCGCCGAGATGAAGCAGGAACTTGCGGCCCTCGGTTCCGGGGCTAAGTGCTATTTCACCCCGCACCTCGTCCCGGTCGACAGGGGGATCCTCACCACGGCCCATGTCCTGCTGGAGCGGCCCATGGGCCAGGCCGAGGTGGAGGAACTTTACCGGAAGTTCTATGGCGGCGAGTTCTTTGTCCGGCTCCAGGACCCCATCCTGGCCGCGGTCCGGGGGACCAATTTCTGCGATATCCGTGCAGAGAGCGAAGGCGAACGGGTGGTCGTCGTATCGGCTATCGATAACCTTGGCAAAGGCGCGAGCGGACAGGCGATCCAGAACATGAACATACTCTGTGGTTTCGATGAACGGGAAGGACTAGCAGTCGCTGGACTCCTGCCGTGAGGGTGGTACGGGAATGCTCGTCCGAGATGTGATGACAAGGAACCCGGTGACGATCCAAGCCGATGCACCGGTTCGGGAAGCGGCAGCTTTGCTGCGCAGGCATGACATCGGCGGTCTGCCGGTCATGGAGGGAGACAAGCTGGTCGGCATGATAACCGAGTCAGATATTCTCAGGCTCCTGCAGACCGGGAGGATATCCGACGATCTCTGGCTTCCTTCCCCGCTGGAGGTCATCGAGGTCCCGATAAGGGAATTTATCAACTGGGAGAAGACCCGCCATGCCCTCACGGCGATTGGGGACCGCGAGGTCCGCACGGTGATGAGTCGACCGGCCGTGACAATCAGCGAGGATGCCGATATTGAAGATGCAGCATCCCTCATGCTCTCGAAGAAGATAGCCCGCCTTCCGGTCATGAGGGGTGACACCCTTGTCGGGATCGTGGCCCGGTCGGACATCATCCGGGGTATTGCCCGGGAAGGCGCGTGAGAGGACAGGGGGTGTCCATGAAGAGCATCTGTGGTGTCGATGGCGTCACGGCGTGGGGAGAGAAGGAGGGGAAGTTCGGGCTTGCCCTGATCAGGGCGGAGGGAGAATCCGCAGGCGTCTTCACGTCGAACCTCGTGAAAGCAGCTCCCGTCAGGCTCATGGAGGAACGCATCCGGAGAGGGAGGCTTTCGGCAGTGGTCGCGAACAGCGGGTGTGCAAACGCGTACACCGGGGAGAGAGGCTACCGCGATGCGCAGGAGATGGCAGTGATTGCCGCAGAGGCGATGGGGGTGGACCCCGGTGAGGTCGGCGTCGCGAGCACGGGGGTCATAGGCAGGTACCTCGACCTGCCCCTCATCCGGGACCAGTGCCACCGCGTCGCGCCGCTCCTCAGCCGGAGCGAGGAGGCCGAGAGCCGCGCGGCCAGGGCTGTCATGACGACAGACCTCGCGGAGAAGCACGCACTCGTCCGGAACGAGACGTTCTCGGTCGGAGGAATCACCAAGGGGTCGGGGATGATAGCCCCGAACATGGGAACGATGCTTGGTTTCATCTACACTGACGCAGAAGTCCCGCGGGAGAAGCTCCGGGAGGCCCTCCGGGACGCTGCACGGCGGACGTTCAACAGGGTGGTCGTCGACGGCGACACGAGCACGAACGATATTGCACTCTGCACGGCGACCGGCAGGGCGGGAAGAGTGCCGGTTGAGGAATTTTCCCGGGCGCTGGAGGAGTGCTGCAGGGCCCTGGCCGTCCAGATCGCGATGGACGGGGAGGGTGCGACAAAGCTCATCGAGGTGACCGTGAAAGGGGCTCCGGGAGAAGAGGAGGCCGCAACGGTGGCACGCACCATCGTTTCGTCGCCGCTTGTCAAGACTGCCGTCTACGGTGCCGACCCGAACTGGGGCAGGGTGATTGCAGCGGCAGGGAGGGCCGATGTGTCGTTCGACCCGGATTGCGTCGACCTCTGGCTGGGAGATGGGAATTCTGTCCTCCCGCTCGTCAGGGACGGGCGGATTGTGGTCGACCTCCCCGGGGCGAAGGCCCTGATGCAGGGGAGGAAGGTCGTCTTCGTTCTCGACCTTGCCTCGGGAAACGGAGAGGCAACGGCATGGGGATGCGACCTCACAGAGAAGTACGTGGAGATAAACGGGAGGTACACGACATGAAACGCGAAGATGTTTTGATGGAAGCGCTCCCCTACATCCAGGAGTTCCACGGAAAGACGATGGTGATCAAGCTCGGGGGGCATGCGATGGTCGACCAGGCAATCCTCGAGATGGCGATTCGCGACGCTGTCCTCCTGCAGATCGTCGGGATAAGGCTCGTTCTCGTCCACGGTGGCGGCCCGGAGATCACAGACAAGATGAAGGCCATGGGAAAGGAGCCGCGATTCGTTGGGGGCCTGCGCATCACCGACGAGGAGACTCTCGAGATCGCCCAGATGGTGCTCGTCGGCAAGATCAACAGCAATATTGT
>JAKPSJ010000007.1 GCA_029555345.1 Methanobacteriota archaeon
CCCCTCAGCCCGGTTCGCCCTCGTGAACCTCGGCAGGGAGCTTGGAACGCTCGGTGCGGGCGCTTGCGGCGTCCTGCAGGCATGCCCCCGTTGCGGCGAGCCCTGCGGGGCGACTTGCAGGAGCTGCGAGATACTCTCCGAGGTGCTCGATGGCAGGTGACAGGAGGGGGAGAGTCTGGAGAGCCGTTTTCGGCTCCAGGTGGATGAAGCCTACGGTCTATTTCGTCCTCTTCGCAGTCCAGATAGCTGTCTACACCGTTGTCTTCCACCACTTCTATCCCATCCTCGAGGGAAAGCCCGTGACCTGGCCGGCCTCGCTCCTCTTCGTCCTCGAGACGATGACAACGGTTGGCTACGGAGACCTCCTGCCCTTCACGAACCAGTACATGATCGGGCTCACGATCCTGGTAATGATCACGGGCATCGTCCAACTCTTCATGATTATCCCCCTCCTCATCGTTCCCTACATCGGGGACCGCCTCCAGCCGGTCCCCCCCCGCCAGGTGCCAAACGAGCTTGCAGGGCACATCGTCATCATAGGGTATGGCCCCATCACACGCGCCCTCGTCGAGAGCCTTCTCATCTCCGATCTCCCCATCGTGCTTGTGGTTGACAGGCCGGAAACGGCATTTTCCCTGTCAGACATCTTTGGCAAGCGCGTGTACGTCATCTGCGGCGATTACAGCAACAGCACGACGTGGACGGGCGCATGGGTGGAGAAAGCCCGGGACGTTGTTGTCTGCGAAGAGGAGGAGACGACCGCGAGCATCATCCTCGGCTTGAGGCAGATGACAGAGGCCCAGATCCTTGCCGTGGTGGACAAGCTCTCGTATGAACGGTACCTCCGGTATGCCGGGGCAGACATCGTCCTCTCCCCCAAGCATGTCACAGGCCAGATACTCGCAAGACACGTGACCCTCACCTCGCATGTCGATACTCTGGTCGAGGAGACCGTGCTCGACATAAACGGAGGCCTGGCATCCCCCGCTCCGGAAGACCCGCTCCGCATCATAAACATCCCGGTCCTCCCAGGCTCCCCTGCAGTGGGGAAGAGCCTGGGTGAGCTTGCCCTGTCCAGCCGCTTCGGGGCCGAGTGCCTGCTCATCTCTAGAAGGGGACATTTCACGCTGTTCCCTGGGTCACAGGAGACCCTGGACACATCGACAATGCTCTTTTTACTCACGCGGATGAGCAGTATTGAGCAGATGGTGTCCGAGCTCTTCATCCCGGTGGGAAAAACAGGTGCACTCGGGGTGATCTCTGGTTTTGGCGACGTCGGTAAGTCGGCATACAGGGAGCTCTCGGCACTCGGGATAGAATGCGTGGTCATCGACAGGAAGGCCTATCCCGTCACTATCGTTGTCGGCAGCGCAGAGGACGAGGAGACGCTCCGGGAGGCACGCATCGGCGAGGCAGACTTCTGCATCGTTGCCCTCAATGACGACTCGCGGAACATTCTTTCCACACTGATGGCACGAAACCTGAACCCCAACATCCGTATTCTGGCCCGGGCAAACGAGGCCTCATCCGCAGTGAAGCTCTCGCGTGCCGGCGCGGACTATGTCGCGCTTCTTCCAAGCATCGGCGGGCAGATCATCGCCGGAGTTATCCTTGCCAGCACCGTGTATATCATCCTGGCCATGCCAGACGGGCAGCTCGTGGTGCGGGGACTGTATTCACGAAAGGAGCCTGTAACAGTCGCCGGGCTGGAGCGCAAGTGCGGCGCAAAGGTCCTGGGAATGCAGAGGGCGGAAGCGTCCACCGTCCACCCGGATAAAGTGGCCAACATCACACACGGTGACGTGCTCATCGTGATGGGGTATCCAGAACAACTCAGAAAATTCATCAGGTTCACGTCCGAGGGGAGTGCGGTGAGACGATGAGGGAGGAGGCGGGGTGTGCACTGGGGAGGATCGAGGATCTCCTCCGTCAAGTTTACTGGAAGAGCGGGAGGAGTGGGTTTGTCATCGGCGTCTCGGGCGGGATAGACTCTGCCGTTTCAGCAACGATGTGCTGCAGGGCCGTGGGGCCCGGGCGGGTCCTCGGCCTCATCCTGCCGACCAGGGTGACAGACCCATCCGATGTCGCCGATGCAGAGGAAGTCTGCCGGGGGCTCTCCATGGAGTACCGGACGATATGCATCGAACCGGTCCTTTCTGCTTACCGGGCAATGCCAGGCTTCCAGGACGACCGGGTGCTCGTCGGGAACCTGGTCGCCCGGTCCCGGATGGCCGCCCTGTACTACCATGCCAACCGGGAGGGGATGCTCGTCTGCGGGACATCGAACAGGACCGAGTTCATGATCGGGTACTGCACCAAGTGGGGTGACAACGCCGCGGATGTCCAGCCCATCCTCCACCTGTACAAGACCGAGGTCTATGAACTGGCAGAGACGATGGAGACCATCCCTGACAGAGTTCTACGCAAGGCTCCGACTGCAGGGCTATGGAATGGCCAGAGCGACGAAGGGGAGATAGGGCTCTCCTACGCCGAGATAGATTCCGCTTTAAGGTCACTGGAGAAAAACGGCTGGACCAGCCAGAATCCCCTGGAAGAGCGTGTCCTCGCGATGGTGCGGGCGAGCGAGCACAAGCGGTTCCCGGCCCCGAGCCTCCTATAGGCGGGGAAAGACCTGAGGGTATCTCTCGGGGTGCACGAACGCACGAAGAGTCTCGTCCCTCTCTTCCACGCGGCCATACAGGGAGCCTGCAGGCCAGGGCGCGGGACCGGTCCCGGGCGGCCTCCGGGTCTCTACCGGGGGGACGGGGGGATATCGGGGGTTCTTCTCGAGGTCTCCCGATACGAGCTCGTAGTACGCGGCACCGCGGTGCTCCTCGTAGAACCTGTAGTCACTCTCGAAACAGGTCGCGACGATATTTGCCATCACGAGCTCGCCCGTTCCCGGGTTGATAGTGACATGCCCGAACCCGGGCGGGACAACGACGGTCTCGCCTTTTTCCACAGGGACGAGAAAGACCCTTCTGAGATCGCGGCTCTGGAGGAGGAGGTGCGCTGTCCCGGAGAGGACCTCGTACACCTCGGGATACCCCGTTCCCGATGGGTTCTCCGGGTGGTAATGCCCCTTTGTCTTGACGAACTCGCCGCAGAGGTCCCCCGGCGGGACGCATGTCACGTCGAAGCGGAGGTGCCGCTCCGAGAGCCACGCCCTGTCTCCGGGTGACCGTGCGATGCCCCTGAACATCAGGTAGGCAGGACCGGGCCGGTCACAGCAAGGGTCGCGGAGGACAGGGGAGAGGTCTCTGACGCTCCGGATATCCGGAGCCCCTGCGTATTTCCTCCAGTCTTCCATCACCCATTCTTTCGGTTTTTCCGGATATAATATGCCGCACCGACCACGATGACAACGAGCGCGACGATCCCGGCAATGGCAATGGGCGATATGCCTGGAGAGACCACCTCGACCCGGACCTTCATCGTGTCGGAGATCACGCTGTTGTCCAGGGCGTCACGGTACCTGATCTCCGAATCAAGCCCGTACTCCTTGAGCAGGGCTTCGGAGTCCACCTTGAGCTCGTACCGGGCCACTGCCCTCTCCCCGGGTGCGAGATCGCCAAGGTAGGCGGAGTCATCGTTGCTCGAGAAGGGGTCCACTGCACTGATCCTGGCCTGGGCGTTCCGTGCCGTCGCCGACCCGGTGTTCTCGTAAACAACCTCTATCACGTTCTTTCCCCCGGCTACGGCCTCTGATGGGGGCGAAACAACTGCAAACGATATCTTCCCGCTGACCGGCACACCGACCGTCACCGTGTCCGATGTCACCGTGTCACCTTCCGTATTGGTATACCTGCAGAAGAGGTCGACAGGGAACGTGCCTTCGCTTGCCTGCCTGGAGACGGATACCCGGAACCTGACGTCGCGGGTGCTCCCGGTGGGGAATTCCCCGACGTAGATATTGCTGTCCGTTGGGACAATGGGGCTATTGCCGTTGCGGGAGAGGTAGATGACGGCGTCCCGTGCGTCCTCGTAGCCCCCGTTGCGGACCGAGAGGACGAGGTACCCTTCCGTCCCGGCGTTCAGGTTCTCACACTTCACCGAGGTCACCTCGAGCATCGCCCTCGGCTGCACGCGGACGGTGAGGGGGATCGTCTTCTCTCTGTCGCGGTAGGAATAGGAGATGGCGTCCTGGCCATACTGCTCCGCCGCCTTCAGGTAAGAGTACTGGACCTGGAGTGGCAGGATATAGTTCCCTGCAGGTGCATCTGCCGGGATTTTTGCCGCGAAGGAGACCGTGACCGTCTTTCCACCAGGAATGTCCCCGACAGCCTGGGGGTCGGCCTTCACGATCAACGGCGAGTCTCCGGCTCCGAGGGTCGCCCTCACGAGCTTTGCCGTGTTGGGCATGTCTTCCCTCTCGATGATCGTCGACTGGACGAACTTCATCTCCACCAGTCCCCGGTTCTCGATGGTGACCTGGAGCGTAACGTCCTCTCCAGGGTAGAACTCGTTCCTGCCCTGGATCGCTGCCGAGAGGTCCGGCTCCCCCGTCAGGTACTTGACTCCCGCGAGGGCCGGGACACACAACAAACTGATTAAAACGGCCAGAAATACAATACGCCGCAGATTCATAGAATATCACGTGTTGTTATTGCTATAACAACATTTAAGGTTCTGCCCTATATAATGCTATGGAATGGCAGAAATGCCGTCCCCGCACCTTGCGCTCACAGAGATGCTCAAATCTCTCGGCCTCACGAAATACGAGGCACTGGTTTACATCGGTCTCCTGAAGGAGCCGGGTGCCACAGCGACACGGATCCACGAGGTTGCCGGGGTTCCGCGCGCATCGGTGTACCCTGTGCTCGAGAGACTGATCCAGAAGAACATGGTCTCTGTCTCGCTCGGCACACCGCGCCGTTTCGAGGCCGTGCCGCCAGACGCAGCCATCGATCACCTCCTCGAAGCAGTCTCTGCAGATGCAGCCCGGGCAAAGAAGATGCTCTCCCGGATATGGCGGGAACGAAACCCGAAGGGACCAGGCGACCAGGACTACATCTGAAGCATCTACGGGATAGATAACATCCGGGCCCGCCTCGCGGATCTGCTGCGGAACGCATCGATATCAATCGATGCTGTCCTCTACGGTGACGTGCCGAGGGAGATTTACTCCGTTCTCTGCGGGAAGGCAGGGTCCATTCCCGTGAGGGTCACAAGCAGCGATCGGGCGAAGTTCGCCTGCCCGGGAATCGAGGTGAGCGCCCTCCCCCTCCCGACAACGGGGGTCGAGGAAGGGGAGGTACGGTTCACAGGTGGTCTGTTCCTCGTCGATGACACGAGGGCCATGGTCGTGATAGCGACCGGGAAAGAGGAGGCGACGGCACTCTTTTCAGAATCGAGTGGGTTCGTCAGGTTCTTCTCGTCCTACCTCGACCTCGTCTCCTCGATAAAGGCGAGGCCCGGTCAGTAGTCCAGTATCTCGGACATCCCGCGGACGTCCATCAGGCCGTTGATGGCATGCGTCGCCACAGCGATCCCTTTCTCCTTGATAGCTGCCATCGGGTTTGTCCCGCCCAGCGCAACGATGCCCATGTACTGCGGGTCGACAGTGACACCGAGTGCAGGTGTATTCGGCAGCCCCACGTCCAGGATCGGCGTGAAACTGCTCCCTGCCAGGTCGTCGATGACCTCTCCGACCTGCACCTCGGCCTCCATGTGGCACTGCCGGATGTTGGCAAGTATGTTCCCGCTCCCAAGCCGCATCATCCTGGAGACAGACGTTATCTCCTGGGAGAGGAGGGCCTGGAGGGGGTCGATCGTGGTGTGCTCGTACAGGATGAAATGAGTGAATCGCCGCGGGATACGCGCATCGATCTCCACCACGCCTCCTCCGATAGGGTTCGACGGGATGCCCCGGCGGAAGAGGATGCCATCGAGCGTGGAACTGCAGATCGTGACAATCCCGGTATGCCCTGGCGGGACCGTCACCCCACCGGAAGCCTCGTTCTCGCCGATGAACCGGACGAGCCCGCTCACGCAGAGCCCTGCCCTGAACGTGTCCTTCATGGTGGCGATGGCCGCCTCGAGGTCCCTGTTCTGGACGGAGGAGAGGTTGTACACGACGAGGCCCTCCCCTTCCCGGGGATCGTAAGTCACCTGCATGGCATACTCCTCGATCCGGGTGTTCACGAACTTGAGGGGGAGATGCATTTGCTACGATCTCGTCCCGGGAACAGAAAAATTGTTCTATGAGATGAGGGAAATGTATGGTTAATGGACGAAAAGGTTCGGGAAAAGGCGAGGAATGCCATAAAGAACATTCTCGAGGCTGCAGGCTATGAAGTCGGCACGCTCGAAGACCCCTACGACCTTGCCAGCCGGGGTGACGAGTTCGTCATAGTTCTCTGCAGCGATGACCCCGGCGAGATCGCGGACTTCGCGAACGGGAACTTCCGGCTCATGAGCGGGGGGGTGGAGGTCACGTACAGGAAACTCCTCTTCTCGCCGGACACTGGCACCAGGGCCGACGGGTGCATCGTCTGGGGAAAGGACGAGTTTGCCCGTCTTTATGGAGAGGCCGCGCTCGCGAAGGTACTGTCACGCCCGTTCTCCCTTGCCATCGATGCCGGGAAGAGGGAGAGAGATGCCGGTAGGGCGGTCCCTCCCACTGCAGAGGTCGAAGCGGAAGCGGAGGAGGAGGCAGGGGTCATCATACCCCACCTGCCTATCAGGATCAAGAAGGACGCGGCTGTCCGGATCGCAAAGACGCAGGGGACAGTCGCGCTCAAGTTCATGCCCTTCTGGCTCTACTCCTACCGGAGTTCCGGGGAGCAGGTGTACAAGGATCACCGGGTCCCGTTCGACGCAGAGGGCGAGGGCGGGCTCAATGCCATCAACGGGCTGAAATTCGAGATGGATGCGAAGTCGGTCGTCGAAGAGGGCATCCCGGCCGGCGCCGAGGTCATCTCCCCCCGCATCACGCAGGAGGAGGCCAGGGAGAAGATCGCCTCTGATGTAGCCGAGGGCCTGACCCAGAAGATCAGGATCAAGCAGGTGAGCGGTGATGCGATCTCCTACGAGGAGAAGGTGTTGAAGCCGGACAGGAGGGGAATCGATATCAGTGTCCGGCAGGTATACATCCCCATCTGGCAGGTCCGCGGCAAGAAAATAGTCGAAGTGAACGCGTTCTCCGGAGAAGTCCTCTCCTCGCCGATGGCCGAGGGCGTGGAGATCTTCTGAGTCCCCCCCAACCATGATCGGTGTCCTCGGTGGCGGTCCTGCAGGTCGGACTGCGGCAATGAAGCTCGGGCTTTCGGGAAAGGAAGTCACCCTCGTGGAGAAGGGGGGGCTTGGCGGACAGTGCCTCCACCACGGCTGCATGGTGATCTGTGCCTTGAACGACGTCGCGAGGGTCATGTACCAGGCCAGGAACCTCGCTTCGCTCGGCATCCTCGATGACGTCCCGTCCTTCTCCTTCCCCCGGACGATCTCGCAGATGGTGTCAGTCCAGGCAAAGATCGCGTCCATCCTCGATGCGGAGACGAAGAGCTGCGGTGTCTCGGTGGTCCGCGGCGAGGGAAATGTCGACGGGGCCGCTCTCTTCCTCGACGGGAAGAGGCTCGATACCTCGGCCCTCGTCATCGCGACCGGCTCTCTCCCACGGATCCCGTCCATACCCGGCGTCCACCTTCCCGGCGTTTATACTGCCCATACCCTCGCCTCGATGCCTGCCATGCCAGGGCACCTCCTCATCATCGGTGGCGGGATCATGGCAGCGGAGTTCGCGTTCATCTTCAACGAGTGGGGGGCCGATGTCGATATCGCGGTCCGCAGCACTTTCCTCCGCCAGGTCCCCAGTGCTCTTGCGGCGGCTGCCAGGAAAGAACTCGAGGAAGTTACAATCCACGAGAACTGCACCGTGAGCCGGGTAGACGGGGAGCAGGCCGTCGAGAGGGCGCTCATCCGGGCAGAGGGGAGAGAGATTGAGACTCCCTGCGATGCAGTCCTCCTTGCAGCAGGGCTCGTCCCCAACTCGCGGATGGTCTCGGGTGTCAGGAAAGGCCGGGACGGGAGGATTGTCGTCAACAGGCGGATGGAAACGGGCGTCCCCGGCGTGTACGCATGCGGGGACGTGACGGGCTCCCCCTGCCTGACTCCGGTCGCCCGGCAGGAGGGGGTCATCGCAGCTTCCTCCATCCTAGGCGAGGGGCTGGAGATGGACTACACAGCAATACCACAATCGATCGCACTTGCCCACGAGTACGCGTTCGTGGAGGTCGATCCGGCTGGCGACGAGGCCGTCTTCTCCTCGCCAGGACCCGCCGGCCCGGGGACGTTCTGGGAAGTCCCGCGGGGCCGGACCGGGATGGCCGAAGTCATCGTCTCACGCGAAGGGGGAAAGGTCGGGAGTGTCTCTGTCGCCAGCCCTGCCGGGGGCACTATAACCGCGTACCTCGCATTTCTCATGAAGGGGGGGCTCTCCGTCCATGACTTCTCCCGCTTCACCGAGGTCCATCCCTCAAGCGACGGCGTCTATTCCCTCATGAAGTACGCTTCGGAGCGCCTGAAGAAGGATGACCGAACGCCCCGGAACGACTGCCCCTGAACCCCGGTAGGAAATGCCCAGGGGACCTTCCCCGGCGGCGTCTGCGGGGCAGGACCAGCCCCAGGTGCAAACTCCCGTGGCAGCAGCGTGACTCGCGGATCACAAACCCTATCTCCACGCGCCCACCCATCCCTGTACCAGGTAAAATGCATGGAGAAGGATGAACTGCAGGCAATATTCGAGAAGATTCAGACAGGGGTCGTGATCATCGACCCGGAGACCCACACGATCCTCGACATCAATCCCATCGCAGTCTCCCTCATCGGCCGGGAGAAAGAAGAGATTGTCGGGCATATCTGCCACCAGTTCATATGCCCTGCTGAGAGGGGCATGTGTCCCATCACGGACCTTGGGCAGGTGATAGACAACAGCGAGAGGACACTCATCGTCATGGACGGGACGCGCACCCCTATCCTCAAGACGGCGACCGGTGCCAGGCTGGGGAAGAGGGACGTCCTGATCGAGAGTTTCGTCGATATCCGCGACCGGAAGTCGGCGGAGGACCGGAAGTGTGCCCTGATAGGCTACATCGGGGAGATCGTGATGCGGGTCCGCGAGCCCCTCCTCATCGTGCAGCAGGACCTCGCGGACCTCGCGGATAGGGTGTCCCAGGCGGAAGAGACGAGCGAGGAGGTGAGGGCGGGCATCCTCCTCGAAGCGGCGCGGATACGCAGGATAACCGAAAACCTGGCTGAAGTGGAGAGGGCGATTGCCGAGGAACGGGAGGATATCCCGGCGGCATACAGGGAGTTCTTGAAGAGGACCTAGAAAAGATGCTCCAGACCTACCTCCTCGGGCTCGTCGTCGGGCTGACGGGCGCGCTCGTGCCAGGACCGACCCTTGTCGCCACGATCGACATGGCAATGACAGGCGGCTGGAAGACCGGGCTGCGGGTCTCCGCAGGGCACGCCATCGTCGAGGCTTTTATCTTCTCGGCGATCGTTCTCGGGATAGGCTCTGTCTTTGCTGTCTCCGATCACGTGGGCCTGGTTGGAGCGGTGGGCGGCACGGCACTCGTCGCCTTCGGGGTCCTGACGATCAGGGGCGCCGGTTCCGGTATCCCGGACGCAGGGGCAGGGGGAGCGACGAGGGATCCCTACCTCGCCGGGGCGATCACGAGCGTCTCGAACCCGTACTTCTGGCTCTGGTGGTTCTCGGTCGGGAGTGCACTCGTGCTCGCGGCTGCCCAGCAGGCGTTCCTCTTTGCCATAGCGTTCATCGCCGGCCACTGGTCGGCAGATTTCGGGTGGTACCTGGTCGTATCGGCAGGCGTCCACAGTGGCAGGAAGATCTTCGATGAGAGGGCCTACTCGTGGGTGCTCCGGGGGTGCGGTGCGTTCCTCGTCCTCTTCGGAATATCGTACATCGCACTGGCAGTCCGACCGGTCCTGCAGGGGTGATGGAGGAGGACTGAAAAAACCCGCGGATATGGCCCGCGTATTCCCGGTGGTCCCTGCCCTACGCTGGAGGAAGAGGTGTCAGTCTCCCGAAAAAAACTAGGGTTCTTTCGTTGCGGACGACGGGGGGGAATACTTCCAGCAAACTCCCGGCACGGTGATGAGAAAACGGGCACCCTTTCCCGGCTCCCCGGCCTCGCAGATCGTCATTCCCGTGATGGCGAGGATCTGCCTTATGAGGAAGAGCCCCCACCCGGTGTTCTTCCCGTATCCCCTCTCGAAGATCTTCTCCTTCTCGCTGTCCGGGATACCGACGCCATCGTCCTCGCAGGCGAGAATGAGAGCGTCCCCTTCTTCCCTGGCCGAGAACCGTACCGATGTTGCATTCCCGCCGTGGCGGATTACATTTTCGACGAGGTTCGAAATGACCCTTGCCATCATGGGATCAGAAAACACGAGAAGCCCCGGAGGTATGTCGTTCTCGATCACGAGAGGCAGGGAGACGAAATCACTCCTGACGGCCTCGACAAGTTCATGGACATCTTGCCACAGCGGGACGCTGCCCCCCATCTCTTTGAAATCCCTCGTGAACCGGATCATCGCGAGTATCCTGTCGGCAGTCCTGCGGGTTTTTTCGAGGAGTGCCGCCCTTTCCGACGTATCGTTGGAATCCTGCAGGAGGTCGAGGAGGCTGGTGAGCACCATGATCTGGTTGTTGATATCGTGCCGCGTGACATTCTCCAGGAGAACGATCTTCCTGTTCGCCTGCCGGAGTGCCTCTTCTGCCCTCTTCTGCTCGGTGATGTCTTCAA
>JAKPSJ010000068.1 GCA_029555345.1 Methanobacteriota archaeon
TCTCTGACTCGACCCATCCCTGGTCCAGCTGGGAGACCGTCCTCTCGATGTCCTGTACCTGTTTCTGGATCTTCTCTGCGAAGGTACCCCCTTCCAGGTCGGCAAGCCCCATTATCACCTGCACGGGGTTGCGGATATGGTCACCGAGAACTGCAAACTGCTCGATGTTCTTCTCGATCTGCTGGTATGCCCTCTTCTTCTCTATCTCCAGGTCGCGGGCGCGGGTGATGTCCCGCATGATGACCATGACCCGCGTGACCCCCCCCCCGGCAAAGACAGGGATGAAATGCGTGTCGAAGATATAGTCCTGGTCATGGAAACGAAATTCGATGGTCGCCTCCACCCTGTCTCCCTTCTCGAAGGCGGAACGGATCCCCTCCTGGAACTCGGATCCGGCGCAGGGTATGGCCTCCCCGACCTCCGTGCCGACCACGTCGTCCTGCCTGCCGGTGTGGGACAACCACCGTGCGAAAGTGGAATTGAGGAGAACGACCCGCCCCTCCCTGTCGGCAAGGAAGATCCCGTCCATCATCGCGTTCAATGCATTCACGTACTGGCTCCGGGACGCCCTGAGTTCTTCTTCGGCCTTTTTCCGGGCAGTGATATCGACGAGGGTGAAGACGGTCCTCCTGCCCGGCAGGGGGCCCGCGGAGAGGAGGCCATGGAGGATGCGCCCGTCTTTCGTGCGGAGGTGACATTCGAAATCGGCAAGTGAGCCACCCCTGCCGACTCTTTCCATGACACTGTCCCTCTCGGGACCTGCAGCGAAGAGGTCGAGGAAAGGAGTCCCTGAGAGTTCTCCTGCCTTGTATCCCAGCAGCTGGGCACCCTTGTGGTTGACCTCCTCGATCACGGGGCCCGACCGCAGGTTGACGACGAGGAACACCCCGGCCTCCGAGTAGTCGAAGATCCCATGGTACCGCTTCTCCTGCTCCTTCTGCGTTCCGGAAAGGGACGCGACGATCACGCCGATTGCAACAAAGACGTAGAAATATGCAGTTGCATGGGCGATGT
Source organism: Methanobacteriota archaeon (assembly GCA_029555345.1). Taxonomy (GTDB): domain Archaea; phylum Halobacteriota; class Methanomicrobia; order Methanomicrobiales; family Methanospirillaceae; genus Methanolinea_A. Next base: position 1,015 of record JAKPSJ010000068.1, read on the forward strand.
TCTCTATCTGCGGGTACGAAAAGAAATAGACCAGCCCCAGGTACCCCATCGATATGGCGACTGTGAGCGTGACGCCGTTCCTGGGGAACCAGTAGGCTGCAATGACGATCGGGATGTAGAAGAGGTGCGACGTGATGGGGAGGAGACCCCTGTCCATGCCGTAAAAGTTCAGGACGAACGCGAACAATGTGGTCAGCGCGAGGACTGCAGTCCAGAAACTCCTCTGTTCGAGCAGTGAAGGGATTTTCCTCGTCCATACTCCCATTGCCATTTCACCCGTCTGCGTCCAGTTAAGTCAATGGCTCCTTTCCTTTATAAAAGGTGCCACACCCGGCGTTTCCCCTGCACTCCTGCTATGCATTCTGGAACAGATCTTCCCGGGCGCTGGAAGGGCCTTCGCACGCAGCCAGCTGGTACCGGGTGACGAAATAGCGGAAAGATCGGTTCTTCCCGCATGCCGCCATGACAGAGAACCGGGCGAGTATCTCGAGCATGAAGGCGATCCGCGAGACGAACCTGCGGGGGATGCGGGAATTGAAGTATTCCTTCGAGAGACTGTCGGTCGACAGGTGGTGGGGGAGAGAGAGGTCCCGTTCTGCCGCTTCATCGAGGCCGGCCAGGTACCAGCTCTCGATCTCCTGGATGATAACGACGATATTGGGGCTGTTGAGGGCGTCGAACCTCTTCATCAGGATATGTTTCTTGGCCTTCACCCCCGGTTCGTTGTCGATGTCGGCAAACAGGAGGTACTCGTCATTCATGCGGTGGATGCTCCTGATGAGGCGGGAGACATTGACTCTCTTCATGCAGGCAAACTTGACGATGTGAACCGACCTGTACCGGGGCTCGAGCAGCGGGACGATGACCTTTGCAAAGAACCGCTCGTCATCGTCCCCCTCGACGAAGAGGTAGAGCCTGTGGGCGCTCATTCCAGTCCGAGGAGGTTCTGGACGAAGAGGTCCTCTATCCCGATCTCCTGTGCGAGGAACTCCCGTATCTCCTGCCGGTTTGCCGGGCGGCTCGCCTTGGAAAACCCCTCCGGGTCACGGGTTATGAGCAGGATGTCTTCGACGTTCACGTGCTTCAACATCTCGGGGTTGTGGGTCGTGACGAGCACCTGCTTCTTCTGCGAGGCATCTTTGAGCATCTCCACCAGCTTCGAGATGAGGTAGGGGTGGATGTTCCTCTCCGGCTCCTCGATGATGGTGACCGGCCGCTCCTCGAAGTAGAGCGCGATTAGAATGGCGCAGATGTTGATGGTCCCGTCCGAGACCATCGATGCCGGGAGGTACCTTTCCCTGTTGTAGACTTCCCTCATCTTGAGGAACATGGACATGTCCATAAACTTCTCGACTGCCACGTCGTCCACGAAGGGGAGCACTTCGTGGAGGAGCCGCGTGAACATGTCCTTTCGTCCCGGGTCCTCGATGATCTTCTTGATCACGATGGCAAGGTTGCTCCCGTCCTTTTCGAGGTCGGTCTTTCCCATGATGGGGACCGCCCTCTTGAGGAGCCGGGGGTCGAAGTCATAGACCTTCATCCCGCGGAAGATCCACTCGAGGGACGGTATCCCTGGGATGAAGAGGGGAACGGTCATGATCAGCCTCCCCCTGTCAGCCTCTGCCGTGCGGAACGAGAAGGGGAAGAGATCTTCGTCGCGCAGCCCGAGGCCTTCCGGCGGACAGGTGCAGTACCTGATGACATTGCCATCGCGGACAAGCCCGATCGTCCCCTGGCCGGCCCTCCGCTTCTCCTGCCCCACCATGACCAGGAACTCCCCGCTCACCGTGAGGGTATCGGAGGATATCTCGTAGGTCTCCCCCCCGTCAGTGAAGGAGAGTGAGAAGGCATAGGAGATCTCCCGGGGGCAGAAGAAGACGGGTGAGCCGGAGATCAGTGCCGCGATGTCGGAACGCATCTCGTCAAGAGTGTACTCGATCCGGAACGAGAAGGGTTTGCTCGTGCCGATGAGCGTGTTGCGGAGGTACTCGACTCCTCCCTGGAGCGAGACGGCATTGGCCAGCCCATACTTGGCGATGTCCCGGAGGAACTTGATCGCCTGGATGAAGTTCGACTTGCCTGACGCGTTCGACCCGATCACAACGGTGAAGTTGTCGGGTTCCACCTCGAGGTTTTTGAAGCTCTTGAAGTTCCTGACGGTGAGCTTGCGGATCGGCATGTGTGAAGAGTGAACCAGCAAGGCATATGGCATTTGTGCACAGGAGAGAACGGTCGCGAATCAAAGGAACGAGGGCCAGGGGAGACCCAGGTGTTCTACGAGCTCCGATACCTCTCTCCGGAGATCTCTCTCCAGCCGGAAGAGGAGGACGAAGTAGAAGAGAGCCCCGGCAATGACTATCCCGGCGAGCACAACGACGCTCGAGGGGAAGACGAGCTGCCGAAGCACGTAGACGAATACCCCCATGAGCAGGCTGGCAGCCGCGATCCGCCCGATCGTCCCAGTCTCGGCACGAGTCCCGGTATACCGGAAAAGAGCCATCCTGGAGCCGGCAGCCCTGGCGATGCTGACGGCGAGGACCGCTGCTGCGGCCCCGGTTATCCCGCGGGCCGGGACCAATGCCACCTCCAGCACGACGAGAGCTGCGCAGGAGAGGGCGTTGATGACGAAGACTGCCCGGGGCTTTCCAACCGCCGAGAGCGCCATGCTGTCGAGCACGAAGATGACGGCCCCGATCTGTGCGAGGAGGAGGAGGGCGAATGCTTGTGTCGCGACAACGAACGGCGAACCGTACAGGAAATAGAGGAGGCGTTCACGAAGGACGAGCCCCCCGGTCACCACGGGGACGGCGAGCAGGAGCGAGTAGGAGAGAGCCCTCGCCAGGGCATGGCGGATGGCTGCAGTCTCGCCCTGCCCGTGCCAGCTGCTCACCCTGGGGAAGAGGGAGACGGAGAGTGACGTTGCCACGAAGAGGGAGAGTGTGGCGAGCTGGAGCTGTGTCCTGTAGTACCCGACCGCGGTCGGGTCGAGGAAGTACCCGACAATGACGGTGTCTGCGTACAGTGCAAGGACAGCCGCAAGTGACGAGAAAAAGTTCCACGCGGCATCGGGGAGCAGAGCTCTTACGTGGCGGAGTCCGAATGCAGCCGGCCTGATGCGGAGGAAACGGGCGTTGATTGCGGCTGCCGCAAGCACGCCGGCGACAAACCCACCCGCCATCCCTGCCACGGCGAGACCCGCGGCAACAGAAAGGACCTGGACGGTGACACGGACCACCGCGGCGATGCACTCCCCGGCCTGGAGGATACCGACTCTCCCCTGGCCGTAGACCCCGGACGAGATGATGCCGGATGCCGAGCCGACGGCAAGGGCTGCCGCGAGCCACGGGAGGAGCCCGGTGGTCCGGATATCGTGCATGTAAGGTGCTGCAAGCACCACTGTCCCTGCCACGCAGAGCACCGTCAAGACAGCCCTCACAACGGCCTGTGCAGTGAAAAATGCGCCCTCCTCCCTTCCCCTGCTTATCTTCCTGACCGCGGCGCCTCCAAAGCCCCCGTCGGATACCAGGGCCCCGATGCTGTAATAGGCGAGGAAGAGGAAGTATGCCCCCAGCACCCCCGCCCCGGCGGCATGGGCTATGTAAACCGTCGAAAGGTACCCGACGGCCGTGATGCCTGCGTTCGCAAGGAAGGAGAGGAGTGCTTGGCGGCGGACGGCCTCGATGCCGAGGAGCCGGTGCACGATTGCACGGGGATCGACCACGCCGGATCTGTTGCACTGCAGGAACGAAATAACCGGTGTCCAGGACGTCATGAATGGTTCGGACTCTCACCTGACCGAAAGGGAGTTGTTTTTCCGGGACCCAACTCCTAGAGAAGCATCGATGCACGGGGGCCAGGAGAAAGTCGGGATGGGGGCAGGAGAGGAGAGCACCCGCCACCCTATCGTCCAGGCACGGGACCTTGTCAAGCTTTATGGGGACCTCCGGGCAGTGGATACCGTCAGTTTCGCGGTCATGCCCGGCGAAGTCTTTGGTTTCCTTGGGCCGAACGGCGCTGGAAAGACGACCACTCTCCGGATGATCCAGTGCGTCTCGCCCCCCACAAGCGGGGCACTCTCGGTCTTTGGCATGGACGTCCGGGATCACCCTGCAGAGATCAAGAGGTGGCTTGGGGTCGTCCCGCAGGAGACCAACCTCGACCCGGATTTCACGTGCCGCGAGAACCTGCTCGTTTATGCCCGTTATTTTGATATCCCGGCAAGGGAGGCACGGGAGAGGGCAGAAACGCTTCTCGGTTTCATGCAGCTCTCCGAAAAGGCCGACGTCCCCATCGAGGGGCTCTCCGGCGGGATGAAGAGGAGACTCATCCTCGCCCGCGCTCTCGTCAACAACCCCCGCCTCCTCGTCCTTGACGAACCTACGATCGGCCTCGACCCCCAGGCGCGACACCTCATGTGGGAGAAACTGAAGGCGCTCCAGTCCCTGGGAAACACCATACTGCTCACCACCCACTACCTCGAGGAAGCCGAGAGGCTCTGCGATCGGCTGGTCATTATGGACGCGGGCAGGATCCTGGTCGAGGGCCGACCCGCCGACCTCGTCGGGTCGTACGCCGGCGACGAGATCGTGGAAGCCGAGAGCAGCCCGCATGTGCTCGCCTGCCTGAAAGAGATGGGGTGCCGCTTCGAGGTCCACGGGGACATGGTCCAGGCGTTTTCAGACCGCCCGAGGGACGTGGCGAGGCGTATCCTCGAGACCTGCAACGCCGGCAGGGTTTTCGTCCGCCGGGGGACCCTCGAGGACGTCTTCCTCGGGCTCACGGGGAGGGAGCTCCGGGAATGAGCCGGTCCCTCCATTTGCCGACCCGCCTGGCATGGAAGGTGTGGCAGAGGAACCGGGACGTCTTTTTCAAGACATACCTCGTGAACTTCCTGCCGCCATTCATCGAGCCCCTCCTGTACCTGCTCGCTCTTGGCTATGGCCTCGGGATGTTCGTCGGCGAGATCGACGGAGTGCCGTACGCGTCTTTCATCGCCCCGGCACTGCTCGCGATATCGATGATGAACTCCTCCTTCTTCGAGTGCACTTACTCCTCTTTCGTCCGTATGTACTACCAGAAAGCGTACGATGCGATGGTCGCGACACCCCTCTCGATCGAGGACGTCATTGCCGGAGAACTCCTGTGGGGCGCGACCCGCAGCCTGATATACGCGTCGTCGATGCTCGTCGTCCTCGTGGCGTTCGGGGTCGTGTCCCTGCCGTCGTCCCTCCTTGTGGTACCTTTCTCGTTCCTTGCTGGACTCCTCTTCTCCTGCATCGCCATGTGCTTTACGGCCGTCAGCCCCTCGATCGATACCCTCAACTACCCCTCGTTCCTCTTCATCACGCCGATGTTCCTCTTTTCAGGGACATTCTTTCCCATCTCCGTTCTTCCCGGGCCTGTCCAGGCCTTTGCCACTGCAGCCCTCCCCCTCGCGCAGGTCGTGACCGTGACGCGGTCCCTCACCCTTGCCTCCATCTCTCCACCCATCTTCTTCTACAGCCTCGCGTGGATCGCGGCCGTCTGCACAGTCCTCTCCCTCGTCTCGATCCGCCTGATGAGGAGGCGGCTCGTCGTCTAGGGAGGTCACCGGTTTTGCAGAAGTGGCAATGTCCCGGGGGATGCTGCAGGCCGTCCCGACTTGCCCTGACCCGGTTGGAGTGGTCCTTTGTCTCGAGGGACATGGACCCGGCCATGATCATGTTTCTCATCAGGGAGACCCAACCATCCTTTACAGAGTGATGCATGGATCCCTGGCTGATAGTGGGAGGCGCTGCCGCCCTGCTGACAACGTTTGGGTTCGTCCCCCAGGTCCTGAAGATGTACAGGACGCGGGCTGTCGAAGATATCAGCCCCCTGACTTTCGTCCAGTTCATGGCAGGGGTCAGCCTCTGGGCGCTCTATGGTGCGCACATCGGTGACCCCATCGTCCTGCTCGCGAACGTCGTCACATTGGGGACTCTCGTCGTTGCCATCGCGCTCTATCTCCACCTGGGACGAAGGCAGGGAGGTGACTGAAAGACCTTATGCGAAAGGTGACGCTTCCTTTCCGGTCTCGGAGGGATGGGCAAGCAGATGGGGCGCGCAAGCCAGGAGGGGATGATATCCGTCTCCATGTCCTGCGGTGCGCCATCCGCGCCCCCAGTCCCAGGAACTCCCAGCCCTGGAATGTCACCTTGCGGGGGAGTGGCAGGATAGTGCTCTCTATCGACCACTCCCGGGCCGCACGCGCCCTGGACCCTCTCAGCCGCCAGGTCTTCATCTCGTGCGGGGCATTCATCGAGAACCTCGACATCGCTGCACGGGAGTTCGGTTACCGTGCCGATATCGACCTCTTCCCTGCCGGTTGGCCGGTCCCGGGAAAGCCACTCCAGGATCCGGTGGCGAACATCGACCTCGAAAAGGACGAGAGGGTCAGGCCTGACCCCCTTTTCCCCTCGATCCCCCTCCGAAGTACCAACAGGCGCCCCTATGCAAAAAGACCGGTCCCGCTCCCTGTTGCCGGAGAGCTTGCCGATGCCGGTGACTATGAACGGGTCCCGATGGGGTTCACGAGCGACAGGGACCTGATCAGGGAGATCGGGGGTCTTGCCACGGAAGCTCTCGCGCTGGAACTCTCCGACAGGACGAGGTTTCTCGAGTCCATCGAGTATTTCCGGTTTACCGATGCAGAGGCTGCAGGGCGCTACGACGGGTACGGGCTTGCACAGTCGGGTTACGGAAAGGTTGCGCGTCTCATCGCCAGTGCATTTCGTCCAAGCCGCGACTCGGCTCTCAGTCGACCGGAGGTTTTCTCGCGGAGAGCCGTGTCCGACCTCCGCAAGGTGGTGGAGAAGTGCGGGGGGTTCGGGTGGCTCTCCACGAAGGGAGACTTCCGCATCGACCAGGTGCGGGCAGGAAGGGCCTTCGAGAGGGTCCACCTCATGGCCACTTCCCTCTCCCTCGCAGTCCAGCCGGTCACGCAGCCGATAGCCGATTACCAGGAGATGACGGATATAAAGGCACGGCTCTACGGGCTGCTCGCCGTCCCGGAGACCCACATGCTCCAGATGCTCTTTCGCACCGGGTACGCCAGACCGGTCCCGCCGACTCCACGGAGAGGCGTGCCGGAGTTCATCGTTCCCTGACCTGCGCTCTTTTTGGATCACGCCGGGAACGGCATGAACTCCAGTCCCAGTGCAACGAGGAGAACCGCTGTCCCGCAGGCGAACAGGGGGAGCGTGTAATAGAGGGTGACCTCCTTTATTGTCGACCCGGTGGTGCGGTGCAGGAGCCAGAAATAGGGGTCGGTCAGCCAGGAGACGATGCATACGCCGGCAGCAACCGAGAGGACCAGGGGCAGGGGGCCGAGCGCCCCGGCAAGTGCCGTCCCGGCCATGACCTGCGAGGCGACCACTGCCGTTGCGACCCGGGACCCGAGCGCCGCCTGGACGATCGCCGTGAATGCGAAGGGTATCAGGACGGCGGGGAGCGTTCCGCTCACCGCGGGGAAGACGGCGCCTGTAAAGCCGCTCTCGAGGATGACATTTCCGAGCGCTCCCGCCCCGCAGATATCGAACATGATCACTCCGGCATGCCTCGTCCCCTTCGCTAGACCGGCCGATCGCGCCTCTGCAGGTGCGAGGATGAGGGCAGTGGCCATCCCTGCGAGCATGATCGCCTGGATCATCGCCTCGTGGGAGAGCGAAAAGACGAAGAGGGAGATGGGGATGGAGAGCAGGATCACGATAAAAGGTGCCCATGCACGTAGGGAAGTCTTCCGGTCTCCAATTCCTGCAGGTCCCGGGATGACCGCGCCTTCGCCTTTTTTTCCGGACAGGGTCCGGAACAGGAGGACCAGCCCTGCAAGGAGCGCCAGGGAGAGGGGTACGGCAACGAGGTCGTAGAGGAGGGCGGAGAGATCTGCCCCGAACCCGAGTAAGAGGGGTATGACGACGGGTGTCGGAAAGACAAGCGTGTAGGAGAGGACGCTTCCTGCTGCCATGAGGAAGAGGAGCATGTTCTGCTGGCCACGTGCGCTTCCCAGCTTTTCGATCACGGGCGCGAGCATCATGAAGGCCGTGATGCAGCAGGTGGTCGGGATGGAGAAGAGGAACCCTGCGATCGCCGAGAGGCTCCAGGAGCTTGGGAACCCAGCCCGAAGGTCTGCGACCATCCTTTCCAGGTGGCCCTGTGCCTGGAGGGTCATCGCAATGACTGCGCCGGAGAAGATGACGATCGCAAAAAGGGTGAATATGCGGCCCAGCCCGGCGATGATGGCCTGGAGCACTGCCTCAAAGTCCATCCCCGCGGCAAGGCCGAAGACGAGCGCCCCGGAAAGGAGCGTGAGAAAAGGCGGGCTCTTTGCGTACACGCTCACGAAGGCGAGGAAGAGGAGGACGAGGACAAAGAGGACGAGGAGGGATGCCATCGGGACGCCCTGGGAGTGCGCCTGTCAGCGGCGAATCTCGAACCCCTGCCACTCCTGCGTGGCGCCTGTCCATGAAACGGAGATATCCCTCACCCGGATGCAGGCATCGCCATCAGCCCGTATCTCTTCGAGGAACTCTTCAAGATCGCCCCTCTCCCCGGTGGCGACGAGGCTCACGGTGCCGTCGGGGTTGTTCCTGACCCAGCCCCGGATGC
>JAKPSJ010000081.1 GCA_029555345.1 Methanobacteriota archaeon
CGAGATATAGTTGGTCCTGGTCTCGGTATCGAAGCCGCCAAGCCCCCTCACCCGGAGCGAGACAGTGTAGTTGCCGGGGGTGCTGTAGGTGTGGACCGGGCTCCTCTCGGACGAGGTCCACCCGTCGCCGAAGGTCCAGAACCATTCGTATATCGACCCGGAGGAGAGGTCGGTGAACCGGACCGCGAGCGGGGCATATCCTGATGTCACGTTTGCAGTGAACTGCGCGACTGGCGGCGGCGGGACGGCCACGACCGTGATGTAGCCTTCCCTGGTCTTTGTCGATGGCGTCCCGGTCCCCTGCCTCACGGTCAGCGAGACGGTGTATGTCCCGACAGCGGTGTACCTGTGGGCGGGGTTTTGTGCGGTCGAGGTCCCGCCGTCGCCGAAGGACCAGGACCACGTATCGTGCGGCCCGGTGGAGGTGTCCGTGAACCGGACCGTGAGCGGGACAAAACCGGTCGTGTGGTCTGCCGTGAAGTCTGCCTGGAGAGGCGGGGGAGTTGGAGTTGGAGTTGGAGTTGGAGTCGTTGGGGTCGGTGTCGGTACTGGTGTCGTGACGTTAACGAAATTGACCTTCTGTTTCGTGTCGAAGCCGAACGCATTGGATACCGTCAGTGTGACATTGTAGAGGCCTGGGGTGTTGTAAGTATGGGTGGGGTTGTTATCAGTTCTGTTGGGTGTCCCGTCACCGAAGTTCCACTGGTAAGTCATTGGGAGAGTGCCCGTGGACAGATCTTGGAACGATACGTCGAGAGGTGCCGGGCCTTCCCGGGACGTTACATTGGTGAAATTTGCTATTGGCGAGTTCCCGATGTCAATCGTGTCGTGGTCCAGGGCGACCACGTTGTTGTCGCTGTCTGCACCGAGGGCATAGACATCGAACGTCCCGTCGAGCAGTCCCTGCAGGTCACCGTGGGGGATGGTGACCTGCCCTGCACGGAGTGCATACCCGGACGTCCCGTAGCCGGGCGTGATATTGACCTTCGAGAAATGGGCCGTGTGGGGAGGGGTGTCGTTTCCAACGGCATAAACAGAATAAGAGACCACTTTCTTGAAGTCATTGAGCCCGAGGCCCGTTTCCCGGAGGATCGTGAGGAAGGGGTTCCCCGAGAGGATCTGATCGGGACTAATGAATTCCCCGGCCGCCTCGAGCTCCTCCATGTTCACCCGGACAGTGATGTCATAGGTTTCGTCGTCCTTGACAAGGAGATAGGTGATGTTCTTCACGTGGTCGGAGTTGGCGAAGGCGAGGAGGAGGTCCTCGCCGGACCGCTTGTTGTATTTGTCATTCAGGACAAGGGTGTTGTCACCATCCGTGATTACGACCGGCCAGGCCGCGTAGGTGACAATTTTTCCAGGGGGAGTTGGGTCGTATCGGAAGGCATAAAGGACGAAATTACCGCTTTTTGGAGTGACAGTCGAGCTTTCTGTCAAATCATGGGCTATATTTTTTGGAAAGGTAAACTCAATGAGATCGTTTTCGTTCTTAATGAGGGTATATCCCAGGTCATCTTCACTGAAGTCATCAGAATTTAAATAAAGAAGAACTCTAGGACCGATTGTTCCATCTGGATTAAACGCAATTCCTAAAGCTCCCGCTTGGCGCAAAAGATAGAGCCGGTCTGTACTTTTGAAAAGTTCACTGATGTTCGTTGGAACAGATGAGGCGATCCCCTTCGAAGCGACCCCCCTTGAGAGGAATACATCACCGCGGGGATTTCCATCGACTTTGATATTGACAGCGGGGACTTTGATCGCCTTGAAAAAAGTATATTCCTCGAACCCTGCCCCCGGCACTGTCGTATCAGTTCCGCCTAGGATCGTGAGCGTGTTGTTATGCCACGTGGCTGTATCCCCAGAAAAGACACGCCGGATGTTGCCGATCTCCGGGAACGGGATGGTCTTGGTGTCGGAGTTGTCTCCTACCGTGGAAAGGATGGTGACCCGTGATACAGAGAGGTCCATGAGATCAACGGTCTCGAGCGAAGACACCGTCACGTTCCTGTATGTCTGTGACTGGCTCATGTTGAGGCGGGCGAACGGGGGTGGCGCTGCACTGCATGGCAGGATGACGACCATGGCGAGCACAATCGCTAACGCCAGCCAGCCCCTGTTCACACTCCTTCCCGATCCAGGAACCCGGTGGGAAGCTCCCCTCCTCCCGACCGGGTATACCGTTCTTCTATTGTTATCCTCCATGTCCCGCCATCACCAGTTTCTTCTGGAAACCCTCCCGGGAGGGTCTCCACGTTTATATAGATGTTTCTTGTACGAGGTTGCATTTAAACTTATGGGGAAAAAAGCCTGATCTGACCCTCGATTTTCTGTCAGGGAAGAGATCGGGGAGCAGGAGATAACCTTGGTTTAACCTCCGTGATCCCTTGCCGATCGGTGCCCGTCGAGGTGTATCAGGTGGGTATCGCAATCGTCCCCCTTCGTGCGCCGGATACCTGGACTGAGAGGCACCGGATTGATAACAGGGGACCGATAATACCTAGTCATGGGACCAGGAAAAGAAAAGTCCAGGAAGATTTTCTATTTACCGGTGCTTGTTCTCCTCCTCGCACTCGTCCCGGGGGCCACCGCACTCGGAGTCACGGTCACCCCCGACCGGATAGGGGAGGGAGACCAGGTCTCGATCGCAATCACCGGGCTTTCTGACAACAGCACGTTCTCCCTTCAGATCGAGGGGACGTTTGCAGTCACCCCGGGCGGTGAGTTCTCCTTCGAAACGAGGGACCTTGTCATGCCGTTTGCACTCCGGGAGGGTGCACTCTCGGCAACGCTCCGGAACACCGAGACCAATGTCCTCACGGTGCAGAAAGGCGATACCGAGGTGAGGAGGTTGGGGTCGTCGAAGGACGGGGTCTTTTCGACGAGTGAGACCGGTTCGATCCCTGCCGGGACCTACGAGCTGATCTCCTTTGAAGGGACAGCAGCGCCTGGTGCAAGCTCGATCGTCGCATCCCTGACGCTCCAGGGAAAGAAGAGCGGCCCGACCGACGCGGACATCACGTTCGTTGTGGCCGGGATCTCTGACGGCTCCGTCACGGTTACCGTCACCGTGGATGGGACGAATGTCCTCTCGCGCACAATCGTTCTAGAAAAGCCGGTGACGACCACAACGACGACTGTCCCGCACAGTGGCGGCGGTGGCGGCGGAGGGGGTGGAGGCGGGTCCGGTTTATCCATAATAGCGGCGGCAACGACCTCCACTGCGACACCGACAACGGTCCCGGCGACGACTGTCCAGTCGCCTGCCCCGGGGACGCCTGCCGGGACAGGGCAGGAAACCGTCGTCACGACCGGACCTGCAACCATCGCGGCAGGGAAAACGAGCCCGGCTCCCACGCGGTCCCCGATCGCCCCGGTCATCGCCGCGCTATCGGTCTTTATTGCGGCCCTCGCCATCTTCCATAAGCGCCGCTGATCCCGGATGGACGAGAGGCCCCCCCTCCCTCCACTGGGAGAGACCCTGCTGGCCTTTTCGCCGGCAGAAACCCCAAGAGACCTGGTTGTCGTTTATGCCTGGACCATCCTGTCAGCCCTCTCCATCTACCTGCCGGTCGTGAACGAGAGCCCGATCCGGGTGGTGCTGGCCCTCCCGATGGTCCTCTTTTTCCCGGGGTATGCACTGGTTGCAGCACTCTTCCCCGGCAGGGGGGACATCGACGGGATCGAGAGGCTCGCCCTCTCGTTCGGCCTCTCGATCGCAGTCGTCCCGCTCATCGGGCTCGTCCTCAACTACACGCCGTTCGGCATCCGATTCGACCCTGTCGTCATCTCCCTCTCCCTCTTCACGCTCGGGATGGCGGCGGCAGCGCAGGTCCGGCGCGCGCAGTTGCCACCGGGGGAGAGGTTCTTCGTCCCCTTCCGGGAGATGGCCGGAGAATCTCTCCGCGAGCTCTTCCCGGCCGGGGCCTCGCGCATCGATCAGGCCCTCTCTCTCCTGCTCATCGCCGCAGTCGTCGCCGCGGTCGCGGCAACGGTCTACGTCATCGTCGTCCCCAGGGAGGGGGAGAAGTTCACCGAGTTCTACATCCTGGGAAAAGAAGGAAAGGCATCAGGTTACCCGGCGGAACTCGTGCTATCCCAGCCGGAATCGGTCATCATCGGCATAGGGAACCACGAGTACAGGAACGTCACGTATTTCGTCGAGATCCTCCTGCTCGATAACCAGTTCGACCCGGAGACGAACACGAGTTCCATCCTCTCGATGGAGAGGATGGCGTCATTCTCTGTCACGGTCCCGCACAACACGACATACGAGCAGCGCCACAGTTTCACGCCGGAAAACGGCCGGGCGAACCAGGTTAAGTTCCTCCTCTTCAAGGACACCCTGCCGTCGGACTCCGTGTGGGGCCAGGACAGGATCAACGCAAGCTACCGGGACCTGCACCTGTGGGTGCGGGTGAAGGGGGGCCCCGGAATATCGCGGTGACCTGCTTCTTCTCCTCCAGGAAGGAGACATGCGAGACCTGCCAGGGGGCGTTCGACCCCCTGGCGAGCATGCAGGCGACGAGGCTGCAGATGCCGCAGGGGTGCATGCTGCAGCACTTGGGCGACTCCCCTGCGACCAGCAGGCACCCGGAGAAGAGCCGGTACCCCAGCGCAGTCATCACGAGCGAGTCGCCGCTGCGGACGATCTCGAACTCGTCGGCGAGTTCGAGGACGTCCAGGACCAGCTCACGTATCGCCGGCACGAGCTCCTCCTTGGCTGAGGGGACGAGGAGGGAGAACCTCTTCTCGCAGTGCTCGAGGAGGGGAGCGGCAGCAGGGACGAGGACGACTCCGGGAGACTCAGGGTCTGCAACGAAGGAGAAGTCCGGGAGCACGGCCGGCGCATTCGACCCGGCGACCGGAACGAACTCGCGGACCTGCCCTTCGCTGCCCGGAGATGGCACGAACCAGGCGTCTCCCCGGACTCCTAGGTCGGCACAGATGCGGCACTGGTTCAGCATGCTGGATACGGAAAGGAGGGACGCAGTTTCGGCATCGAAGGGCTCGGGACGGGAGAAACTGAGCATGAATACGCCCGAAAGGAACGTTGCGACCCCGCAGAGGAAGAGCGTGGCACTGGTCAGGTCCCGCCTGTCTGTCGCCGTTGCGACGAGGAGGAGTACTGCTGCGGCGGCGAGGAGGGTGGTCCCCGAAACCACGTAGTCATTGGTGGCCGGGAGCTTCATGGAGGCCTCCGAGGGCGCTTGAGATGAGGTGCGATGCAAGGCCGAGGATCACGAGCGCCGCGATCCCCGAAACGGCGAGGACCAGGACGAGGGGGACGAGGACGTGCCTGTGACCGGATACGACGAGGGCGAGGCACCCGGGCAGGAGCACGAGGAGGATGGAGGACACGATACCGCTTCGCGTCCGGAAAACCCCTGTCGACGCGAGGAACGCGAGGGTTGCCAGGGACTCGAGCGCGGCGGCGAGGAGTGGAGACGCGCTCCACGAGAGGAAGACGGCCGGCTGCGCGATCAGGAACAGCGCGGCCTCGTCAGGCCGGGAGAAAAGGACGAGGAGGCTTAACCCGGTCAGGACCGCTCCCGCAGCGATGGCCGGGAGGAAGAGGGGTGTCCCGGCAAGTGCCAATGCCGAGGCGGCAGAGGCGGCAGCAACCGCGGCAGCCATGACAGTGCCCCACCTCATGCCATCACCCCGACGACCATGTACCCGCAGCCTCTCAGGCGCCGCACGAGCCCGGGCGAAATGGCCGGCCTGGGAATGCCGATGCGTGCATCGATCCCCCGCCGCCGTGCCTGGAACCCGAGGAGGGCGAGGTGGCTCGTATCGCCCCACCCCGTGGAGAGGACCTGGAGGGCTGTATCTCTCTCCCTTGCAAGCGCACGGGAACACTGGACCTCGAATGGGAGCGGCCCTATTGCAGGAACGAACGCGGAGTAGATCTCCCCGAGCCTCCGGGAGAAACCTCCGTTGTCTTCCCCGCTTTCCTTGAGCTTCTGCCTGAATACCTCAGCCATGGCAAGGTCGAGGGCCCTGTAGCAGCGGACCGCCTGCTGGGGGGAATGGTATTCGCGCAGTGCCCGTTCGAGCCGCGCTGGGGACTTCTCGTTCGGAAGGAAGGAGAGGAGGTTCGGGCCCGAGATGACCATGAGGCTGCACCCCCGGGGGTTCCGGCACATCTCGCGCGCGGCCTCGAGGGCTGCACCCAGGACGGCATCGTGCAGGGGGGCAGGGCACGGCAATGCACCATCGGGGAAGTCGACAACGAGAAGAGTGTTCTTTCCCACCATCCCCGTATACTCCCTGACATACAGTCTCCCGTGTTTTGCAGTCAGTTTCCAGTCGATCGACCTCGGGTCGTCACCTGGCAGGTAACTGCGGAACGACCGGATGCCGTATCCCCTCAGCAGTTTCTGGGCCTCGGCCTCCCTCTCGCCAAATGCGCCGGACCCGTCGCCTGCCCTCAACCGCGCCACGGGGTCCACCCAGAGGGAGGGGAGGGAGAAGCCTCCGCCCCGAAACGGGAGGCGGACGGAGAAGAGGTCGTCAGAAAGGACGATATCCATGCCGCCAAAGGTGAGATTGCCGCAGGAGAGGCAGGATATTCCGTATGCAATCGTCACGTCGTGGCTGCCTGGCAGGCTTCGCACCGCGGTCGCCGAGCCCCTCGTGACCGGTGCACCGGCCGGCGGGAGGTCGGTGATGTCTGCGCGGAGCCCGGGCGGGAGCGAGAAGTGCACCGTGCAGGTGACGTTGACGGGGCTTCCCTGCCGGAGGATGGTGGGAGCGACTGTCCTGGCCACGTTTACGCTCGCCGCGGCGGCCTTCGCAGAGTGGAGGAAGAGCAATGCCCTGGCTGCCAGGATCCCGAGGATAGAGCCTGCCAGGAGGAGGGCGGGGGCAGAGTCGAAGGACCAGGAGAAGAGGAGGAGTGCCGCGGCCGCGACGACGAGCACGAAAGAGCGCCTGGAAGACCCCACGGCTCACGGCACCTCGATGCGTTCCAGGATCTCGCCGATGATCCCTGAAGGCGAGATGGTGCTGATCTGGGCCTCCTGCGTGAGGATGATCCTGTGCTGCAGGACCGGCATTGCCAGGTACTTGATGTCATCCGGGATGACGTATGTCCTCTCCTTGAGAGCCGCAAGGGCCTTGCACCCCCGGACCAGTGCGATGGACGCCCGGGAGCTTGCCCCGATGTGCACGTCGCTGTGGTTGCGCGTCGCGACCACGATGTCGCGGATGTATCCGAGCAGTTGTTCGTCGATGTGCACGCGTGCGACCGAACCGATGAGGGAGAGGATGAGCTTGCCGTTCATCACGGGCTTCAAGTTCGAGTAGAACGCGTCCCAATCAAGTCTCCCTGCATGCTCCCGCCGGATGATCTCCAGTTCACCGTCCCGGTCCAGCTGTGAGAGGGTCATGGAGAACATGAACCTGTCTTTCTGCGCCTCGATGAGCGGGAACGTCCCCTCGAACTCGAAGGGGTTCTGGGTGGCGATAACGATGAACGGGGGGGCGATGGGCATGGTGATCCCGTCGATCGTGGCCTGCCTCTCGCTCATCGCCTCGATGAAGGCGCTCTGCGTCTTGGGCGCGAGCCGGTTTATCTCGTCGATCAAGAGGAAGTTCGAAAAGATGGGCCCCTTCCGCAGGGTAAAGTCTCTTCTCTCCTGGTCGTATATGCGCACGCCAATGATATCCGCGGGCTGGCTGTCCACCGCGCACTGGAACCGTGCGAACTCGCACCCCGTGAGCCTGGCGAGGGTCTTGACCATCGATGTCTTCCCGGTCCCGGGCGTGCCTTCCATGAGGAGGTGGCCGCCGGAGAGCAGGGCAATCATGCAGAGCTCCACCAGGGACTCGTTCCCCACGATGAAGTCCCCCATCCTCTTTCTTATCTCCTTGTAATACGCGGCGAGCGTTGCAAGGTCACCTGCGGGGACGGTCATGCCCTCCGCCTCCCGAACGCCAGGAACAAGGCAAGCGAGAGCATGAGGGTGGTGATTGCTGCCATTTCGATAGATGTTTCGTTCCTCACCAGATTAATGACGTGGCTGAGAGGGCCGGCTGCCGCGGTGCGGGAATACCCCTGCCCGGCGAGGAGCACTGGTCTGTGGGAGAGGATACGTGCGGCAAAGTCCCTGTTCCCGGTCGGGGGGTTTGCCGTGAGCATGCCGTTGATGAAGGCGCTCGGATCGGAAACCACGTAGAGTGTCCCGTTCCCGATGCTCTCCCGGGAAACGACGGTGAACCTCTCGAGGGCCTCCCCCCTCCCGAGATGGAGGTCGCCGTCGGTATCAGCAAACGAGAGGAGCGACGTCGTGAAGACCGGGTCACCCCCATCGAGGTACGAGGGGTCGTTCAGCACGAGGCGTGGTATGCCGGTGGAGAGCGGGTCATCCCCGGCAGGGAAGGCGATGACGGAAGACGGGTCGTCGAAGAACCTGTCCACGCTGACGATACTCGCATCGCGTATCCGGATGGAACTCCCGGCTCCCCGGAGGAGGTCGTTGTCCTCCTCGCTTTCGGAGGCGATGACAACGCAGTTGCCCCGGGAGAGGAAGTCCCTGATGCCCTCCATTACATCGGGAGGGAGGCCCGGTTCCGGTGCAATGAGGAGGAGCATGGCGTCGCCCTGCCCGGGGAGGAGGGAGAGGTCGGTGACCATGGTTCCCCCGGCCTCGTCGATCATGTCGAAGAGGACGGAGGTCCCGTTCCACTCGATATTATACCTGCTATAATCTGCAGTCGTGGCTGACAGGTGGAAAAGTGCCAGTACCACGCCGAGTACAATGAATCCCCCTGCAATCAGGGTTGCCCGGCTAATGGTCCTCCCCCTCCAGGACACCGAGAACTGTTCGATAGGCCTGCACCATGCACTCTTCCTCCTCGCGCCTGAGTCTCATTCCCGCGTACACCACCTTCTCGTACCCGCTCGCGAAGCGGCAGACGAACTCCCTGATGCGTGCATCCCCGCAGAGAGCGCATAACTCCCTCGGTGTGAGGGAATGCGGGTAGCGCAGGGAAGCGGCCTTCGAGACTGCAGACCGGAGCCTCCTGAAGAGGTGCGGCCATGGACCCTCCAGTCCATCGGTCGCGGTGGGAGGCAGACCGGATCCTGGCGCCAGTTCCGCGGGGACCTGCGGAGCGGGGGCCTGTTCCCCAGCGGAGACCGGGGTCTCGCCGGGCGGGCTTTCCGGGACTGGAGTTGCAGCACGGGGCAGGCGGATGCGGTGCTTCCTGTGGCGGAGGTAATAGAAGCCCCCGATTCCCGAAAGGCACAGGAACCCGCACACCACCAGGAGGGAGAGGGGGTCGACGGTAAAGCCTTCCTCCTCGCCGCTGGCAGGCGGAGGCACAGGGACGACGACCTCGTAAGGCTCGCTTTCAGAACGGAGCAGCGGGAAGCCCTCTCCCTGGAACTCTGCACGGAGACGGTAAGCGCCAGGTGCCATTCGTACTTCTGCGGTGAAAGTCCCGTCATCTCCCGTCTGCACGGTGGCGAGCCGCTTTCCATCGGCAGCGATCTCGACCGGAGCCGCCCTGACAGGTCTTGTCCCGGCGGAAAGTGTCCCCTGGCAGAGTACTTTGCCGTCGAGGACACGTGGAGGTCCAAGCAGCAGCTCAGAGGGAACGGCATCGACCGTGAACGACTCGAGGGTGGAGAAGAGCGACCCGTCTCGCACGACAAAGACGGTATGGGTGCCTGCACGGTCCCTCTCCACGAGGTGGCCATAGGAGAAGTATCCGTCCTGCCCGGAGCGGAGCGTCACCTTCTTTGCCGAATCGATAAAGAGCACGACCTCTCCGGGAGACCCGTCTACGACATCTTCCACTCGCCCCTCCATCCTGACGGTGTCCCCGTAGGAGACGCGGCCTGGCGAGACTTCGAGGGATATGGTCGATTCGTCCAGCCCTGCGATCTCTTCCCCCCCTCCCTCCATTTCGCTGGAGATACCATTGACGATCTCCCTGAAATCGACGGTGCTTGCTTCATAGCTCGCGGTATCGATCTCGAACCTCTCCCCTGTCGAGAGGATGACATCGTCCTGCTCGAGGTAATCGCGGTAGAGGTCCTGCATTTTCCGCTTCAGGGTCTCTCCTTCGTACGTAATGCTCGTCACCATCCCGGTATCGCCTGACTCGCGGAACCTCACCTCCAGTGTCCGGAGCTCGTCCCACCGCTCCGTCCCGTTCAGGAGCTCTGCGAGGATGCGATAATTTTCCTGGCCTGCCCTTTTGAACTCCGCGAGTTCGCTCTCGGTCATGTCCATCTGGATGACAAGTGTATCGAGGTTCCTCAGGGAATTGCGATACTCCTGCAGGTCTTGCGAGGCGCTCGCGAAGTCTTTCAATTTAATATTGAAGACAAGCGATCCTGGTGTCTGGATGATGTCGGCAACGAGCGGGACATAACGCGAGCTTTTGTCCTGTGCCGCCGTTCGAAGGGCGAGGGGGTTGACGTGGTCGCGGGCACGGGCATCGGATGCAGGGCTGTAGAGGAGTGGCGACCCGGCCTGCATGCCTGCGAGGACCAGGCAGAGGATACCGAGCGCCACACCCGCAGCAAGAACGGCCTTGCGTCTCATCGGGCAAGTATCTCCAGGACCTTCCGTGCCACGATCGCTCCGAAGAGCATGACCCCTGCAGCGATCACGAGTTTCTGCACCCGGAGGTAATGCGGCGTGGCGAAATGGCCAGAGACCAGCTCGACAACCACGAGGGTGCCTATCAGCCACAGGACGAAGAATATCTCGAGGTCGAGGGTCCTGGCAAGGAGCATGAACCCGGTGACCAAGAGTGTCCAGGCCGCAAGGGTACAGGCGGCCAGGTGTTTCTTTCGCATGGACACCAGTGGGTATAGGAGTGCTCCGTAAAGAGAATATCGCAAGGCCAGCGACCAGGAGCCCTAGCCGGGAGGGAGAAAATTTATCCCGCACGCTGCATTACTTTCACACACGTGGAGGTAGAGAGAATGCACACCTATGCATGGTTCGGGGTACTCATGGTCCTGCTCGTGCTGGTCGCGATCCCTGCATCCGCCATGACGTCCGATACGCTGGAAATATCCATCCAGCCTGACGGGAGGGCAGACATCCGGTTCGCATACCACCTCGACTGGCTCGAGTACATCGCGGTATACCTGAGATTGGTCGACCCCGCGACGGAACTGAAGAATGCCCTGGAATCGAACTTCGGAAAACCCGTCGAGGTCATCTCGGTCAACAGCAACAGCGTGCACCTGTCGGTCGACTCGTTTGCACGAATCAGCAGCAGCAATGGAAATACGACGGCCCGGACCCCTGGAATCTCGTTTGCAGCTGGTGAAAAGATACTGAAGTCTTATTGGTTCGCCCCGCTGGTCTCGGCCGACCTCTCCCCTGCTGTAACGATAATACGGTTCCCTGACGGTCATGTCGAGAAGTTCTACGACCAGTTAGAGATCCCACCGGTTGTCCATACCTGGTAAGATTGGGGTGCAGGGTCCGGGACGTGGGGGGCTGCATCTCACCACCTTTTTTCCCATCCTCTTTTCCATCGGCGAGGCAACCGGGAGGGTTCCCTCCATGACTCCCCTGCCGGCGGGAATTCATCGGAACCCTTTCGGAGGGCTTTTCCTTATGTCCCTGCACGTTCTACCAGACAGGCATGGACGTGGAGGAGTTCACCCGCCGCGCCCTCTCCTCCGGGGCCACGGAACGGGAGGTCATGGAGCGGCTCGTGCAGCGCATCAGGGAATACAAGCCCGGTGCACCGGACAGGTACATCGAGTCTT
Organism: Methanobacteriota archaeon; assembly: GCA_029555345.1. Classification (GTDB taxonomy): domain Archaea; phylum Halobacteriota; class Methanomicrobia; order Methanomicrobiales; family Methanospirillaceae; genus Methanolinea_A. The sequence goes on from JAKPSJ010000081.1 coordinate 11,747, forward strand.
TCGCGAGGGCTGTCATACAAGAGGTACGAAACACGGAGGGGCTCCCGGGCGACCTCTTCTCCTTCGCCAGGTCCGGTGTCTCCATGGGCGAGTTCGGGGTCGGTTCCCGGGGGACCGGTGACTTCTTTGCCCACCGCCAGATAGCGAGGATCATCGGGAAGACCTCGGCGTCGGTCGGGGTGGACGAGATGGACGATGCCGGGGCTGTCCGGATCCCCTCGATCGGCGGTGAGGTTCCCCTTTTCCTCGTCTGCACGGTCGACGGGATGCACTCCCGGCTCTCCGACTTCCCGTTCCTCGCGGGGTTCCACGTGACAAGGGCGACGCTCCGGGACGTGTACGTCATGGGCGCCCGCCCGCTCCTCCTCTTCTCGGACATCCATGTCGCAGACGACGGGGACGTCGCGAAGATATTCGATTACACGGCAGGGATCTGCGCAGTCGGGGAGTCGATGGGAATCCCCCTGGTCTCGGGGTCCACTCTCCGGATCGGCGGTGACATGGTGCTCGGCTCCCGCATGACAGGCTGCGTGGGATCCGTCGGGGTCGCCGGGCGCCTCACGGCCCGAAGGGAGGCGCGGGCCGGCGACGTCGTGCTGATGACAGAGGGCGCCGGTGGGGGAACCATCGCGACTGCCGCGCTCTATTCCGGTTTCCCGGACGTTGTCCGACATACCATCAACCTCCACTTCCTCCAGGCATGCGAGGCGCTCCTCGCGAGCCCCGTCCTCCGGGAGATACATGCCATGACAGATGTGACGAACGGGGGGCTGCGGGGTGACGCCCACGAACTCGCCTCCACTGCCGGGTGCAGGGTCGTCATCGACGAGGAGAAGGCAGGGGGGCTCGTCAGGAGAGAGGTCTACGAACTCCTCGAAGAGCTCTCCATCGACTACCTGGGGGTCTCCCTCGACTCTCTCCTCGTCACGGTGTCTCCCGATGCGGCAGACAGGGTCGCCGCCGTCGTCAGGGGGGCTGGAGTGAGGATGGAGGAGGTGGGGTGCATCGAAGAGGGGGAGCCGGGGGCGTTCCTCCGGGCAGGGGGGAGGGTGGAGGACTTCACGCCCAGGTTCCGCGAATCTGCGTACACCCCTGTCAAGGTCGTCGTCGACTCCACTCACCGTGACTTCGAAGAGATGAGGAGGGCTGTCGAGGACGCAGCGACAGCGGCCATCGAGAAGAAAGAACGGATCAAGGAGCTGCTCGTGGGCCAGGGGAGTGCCCGGTGATGCCGGGTACCCGGGTGGGCAGCGTTTCCCGGTAACAGGCCGGCGGCATCCATACCGGGATTCGGTCCCCGAAAAGAACGGTGCCCCGCAGCAGCCGCGGGATCGAGACGACCCGGCGATCAGGCAGGGGAACTGCCGGAACCCTGGCTTTCGTGGACCGTCCTCATGAGTCTTGCGACCACGCCGTTCAGCTGGATGAACTCGTTGTGGCAGTGGACGAGGTTTGCATCCCCCTCGCCCAGCACCGAGAAGATGCGGGGGTCGTTGAACTCCCGTTTTGCCGCAGTGGAGAGCTCGCGGAGCACTTCCCGCGCCGGGAGCCCGTACTCTATCACGAGGTTCTCGACCCTCCTGCATGCGGCATGGAAGTCCCCCTTCCGGATGGCAGAAAAGGCGGCCTGTGCAATCTGTTCCGTCTCGCTCCGCGAGAGCGCCTGGAAGCCGTTCTCCCTGCCGGTCTCGGCGAGAACCTGGAGGAGCATGACCGCCTTGCGCAGGTCTCCGCGGGCTGCAGCAATGACGAGGTCGAGGTCATCGTCACGGACCGGGCTCTCCGCACCGAGTTCCCTATCGATGATCGCGTGGAGGTGCGACTGGACGAGTGCATCCGGGAGCGGGGAGAAGAAGAGAGGAAGGCAGCGCGAAGCAATTGCAGGGATGATCGCCGAGGGGTGGCAGGTGCAGTAGATGAACCTGCACGTGCGGGAGGACCGCTCCATGATCCGGCGGAGCGCCTGCTGCGCCTCGCGGGGAAGGGACGACGCGCCCTCGAAGGCGAGGAGCTTGAAACCTGCGTCCAGGGGCTTCAAGCTCGCGTACTCCCGGGTTATCCTCTTGAAATTGGAGAGCACGCTCTCCTCCGGCCGGTAGAGGTGCGCATACCTCTCCTCCCGCTCGAGGAACTTTCTCCCCTGGGAGAAGAGGTCCGACGTCGGGATCACGGTGAGGTTCTCCCCGGCGTGATCGCCGTACAGCGCGTTCGCGAGGCACTCCACGCTTGCGCTCTTCCCCGTCCCGGGCGGCCCGGCGAGGATCATGTGCGGAACGGAGCGGGCGGCGGCGAAATGGGACATCCGCTCGACGACTCTCTCCTGCCCAACCATCTCTTCGAAAGCCCCTGGCCGGTACTTCTCAATCCAGAGCATGGGTGAGCCTCTTCTGTATCTCTTCCAGCGCCCCGGAAAGAAACTTTCTGTTGTCGTACGAGCTGCACAGGCGCAAAGCCTCCTCCTGGGACAGGGAAGTGCATGCCCCGGTGACGTGGGGGAGGGCCCGGGTCAGTTCGTCCACGATCGTGAGGCTCGCCGCCCGTGCCGTCCGGGAGAGCGGGTTGAGGTCGATCGCGATGACGGTCTTTCCCATGCTGCACAGCGCGCTGCACCGGTCGCCGTCCTCGAGCGGGACAAGGACCGTGTCTGCAGAGTATATGCCCTGCCGCAGGCAGAGTGCCCGGTCGTGCGAGAGGGGGAGGAGACGTTCGGCCTCCCCCTTCTCCACGGCGACGCCCGCCTCCTCGAGGAGCCTCGTGATCCTGCGGATCCGCTCCTCGCTCCTGTGGAAGAGGTTCACCTCCACCCTGGCCCTTGCCCGTTCCTGGAGTCGCGCGACCTCGTCTGCGGCGAGTGCAGCGGTGTTGCCGTTGACGGATATCACGGGCCGCCGGGCGCACAGGAGGAGGGCGGCCGCCGTCTTCTCCGCCAGGAGCGCGCTCTCGGTCGTTCTCTCCCCGATGAGGTAGTCGAATGCCTCGCCGCGGCCGTGGGCAGCGAGCCCTTCGAAGGTGACGACCCCCTCGCCCGCGTACCGGGCGATCCGCTCCCGGGCGACGAGGGAGCGGTACCGCGGGTGATCGGGGGGTATCATTGCTTCGCCTCCAGGAGTCGTGCACCGCTGTCGGCCGGGTGCAGCAGGAACACCTCGCCGAGCGGTGCGAGGATGTCAGGAGCATCATCTCCGTATGCGAAGATGCCGTTTCCAAGCATCGTCATCGTTGCGGCGACCCCGGCGCTGTCGCATATCCCGAGGGCCCGCCGGATCCCGGGCGTGATCAGCCCGCTTTTCTCTGCGAACGAACGGGAGAGCTGGAAGAATTCGCACACGTCTCCCGGGCACCCCTCGGGGAAGGCTGCGGTGACCCTCTGCATGGCATCCCCGGACTGGAGCACCTGGGGCGAGGGGAGCGGTCCGAAGACGAGCGCACAGAGGGGTTCGACGACGTCGAACGAGCGCTCGATGGGGGCAGCGACCCCGGCACCCCTCCTGCAGTCCCTGCCCCCTCCCGTGCACGCCGCGACGTCTCCGAGGCCCGTATGGAACGCAAGCTCGGCCTCGTGGGCGAGCTCGGCCTGCTCCCGGGGAGAGAGGGAGAGCCCGAAGAGGGCGTCCGCGGCGACAGCGGTCGCGAGGAGGGCCGCGGCGGAGAGGCCGAAACCCGCCCCGATGGGGAGGGAACAGGCTGTTTTCACCCGTGCCTCGACGCCGATCCTCGAGAGGAGGTGCTCCACTGGGGGAGAGGACTCGATCACCTCGACGACCCTCCCGTCCCGGGGGTGACGCCTTTCGACGGTGACCCCTGTCTTTTTAGCCGGCCAGACCGTGGCAGTCACTCCCTCCCTGATCACGATGCCGGCCCCAACGCTCCCGGTCTCGGCAGGGGTGGGGCCGTAGACCGGCCGGAAATACCCGGAAAGATGGCCGGGACTGGAGGCAGAGGCGCACGGTGCCATGGGCTGCCGGGTCTCCCGGCCCGGAAACTGTTCGGTCCCTCTCATTGTGCGGTAAAAAGGATAGTGCGGTTAAAGGATAAGTACCTGACCGGAAAGGGCGGAGACCCCGGTCAGGCCGGCCGCGAAAGGGAAAACGTGTCGATCGCAGCCGAGAGTATCTCTGCGGCGATATTGTCCTTCGTTCCCTCGAGCCGCCGGGAAGAGCCGTCCCGGGAGAGGATCGTCACGGCAGCGGCATCCTGCCCCATCACGCCCGGTTCGTTGGCAACGACGAGGCCGACGTTTCCCTCCAGCATCCCCTTCCCCTGCTCGGCGGCGTCACTGCCGAGCTTGAACGCTACCGTGGGGACCCCAAATTCCCTCGCGACCTCGCCGAGGATCTTGGGGAGCGGGCGCAGGGCGATGGTCACTGCTTTGCCGCTCGGGATCTTCCCGGAAACGGGTTCCGGCGCGAAATCGGAGACCGCGGCAGCAGAGACGAAGAGGTCCGGCGGGTCGGTGCTGCAGACCCTCCTGACTTCCCTCCTCATCCCCTCGGCATCGGTCACCCGGATATTGTCGACGAGGGGGACCCAGGCGCTGTGCACAACGGTGACCCGTGCCCCGAGCCGGAACGCCTGGAGCGCGAGGGCCCGCCCCATCTTCCCGGAGGAGCGCGTCGTGAGGACACGCACGTCGTCGACCCGCTCCTGGCACGGTCCGCTCGTGACGAGCACGTGCCGGCCGGAGAGCGGCTTTCCCGAGAGCTCGCGCTCGCACAGGAGGACGATCACGTCCATGTCGGCGATCTTCGCCCGCCCCTCCTCGAGCCGCGGGCCGGCGATGACGACCCCCCAGTCTTCCAGCGTCCTTATGCACCGCCGGACCCCGGGGTGGCGGTACATCGACTCGTGCATCGCCGGTGCGATGACGATGGGCATCCCCCTCCCGATCGCAGTGGTCGCGAACGTCGTGACCGGGGTGTCATCGATCCCGCCCGCGATCTTGCAGAGGGTGTTTGCAGTGGCAGGGGCGATCAGCAGGAGATCTGCCGAGCCGCCGTCGCCGCAGTGGCGGACGTGCTCGACCATCCCCGAGATCGCGGTGATGGCCGGCCTGCCGGTTGCATAGGTGAGGGCAGCCGGGCTGACGATGTCGCAGGCCGCCCTGCTCATCACTGCCTGGACGCTGGCGCCCCTGCGCCGCAGGGCACGTGCGAGCCGGACCGTCTCCACGGCAGCGATACTGCCGCACACGCCGAGCACGACCTCCCGCCCGGTAAGGGGAGAGTACTGCATCATTCCACCGTCACGTCCTGCACGCAGTGCCATATATGGGGCCCCAGTTTCTTTACCCTGTGGGTCTCCACGGTGGCACGGACCCCTTTCCCGGAGAGGGTCTCCTCGATCCTCCCGGATGCGTCCCCGGCGGTGTGGACATGGAGGACCGACCCCTCATGCACGTGGGAAAGCGCGTGCTCCAGGTACTGGCAGGAGTCGAAGTGCCCCATGATGACCCTGTCGTATGTCCCGGAGAGGCAAAAGCGGCAGTCCCCGAGTTCCGGGACGACCCGGTCAGCGACACCGTTCACACCGATGTTCTTTGCCAGGCACGAGAAGGCGACAGGGTCAATCTCCATGGCGTGGACCCTCGCACCTTCCCTGGCGACGGGGAGCGAGAAATACCCGATCCCGGCGAACATGTCCGCGACTCTCTCGCCCGGCCGCACCATCTTTCTGAGCCTCTCCTTCTCCCCCCTGTTCCCCGCGGAGAACATGGTGCAGGAAGGGTCGAAGAAGTAGGTGATGCCGCACTCCCTGTGCGCCACCTCCCCCGGGGTCCCTGCGAGGACGTGCGCGCGAGGCTTCCTCCTCTGCCCGTCGCAGGCTGGGATCCAGAGGACTGCCGTCGGGTGCCTCCATTCCAGGACTGCCCTGACATCGTCCTCCCCTGGCACCTCTCTCCCGTGGAAGACTGCGACTGTCCCGAGCATCGTGTATCCCCGCCCCCTGTACTGGTGGGGGTCGGGGAGAATCGACGAGAAGGGAAAACCGTCCCTGACAGGGACGTACGCGGTATCCCCCGCAACGAAGGGGCGGCGCGACCAGTCCACCCAGTCCTCGCCCCTGACTCTCCCGAGGTCCTCCCTCGCGATCTCGCGTACCCTCATCATGGTCTCACGGGAGGACGACCGGTGTCGCCATC
>JAKPSJ010000083.1 GCA_029555345.1 Methanobacteriota archaeon
GGTATCGAGGAGTTTCTTCGTCCCGGCGAGGCGCTCCCCCGCGACGGGGCGCTCGTCGATGGAGTTGGGTACCTCCATGGCCACACGTACCCAAACCCGGCCCTCCGCGGCCACCTGGTCGTGTCCGGACACCACCACGTCATGGTCTCGGTGCAGGACGAGGTAGGCTGCGCCCTCCGGGCGCCGGGATACCTGCTCGCAGAGGCAAGCGACACCTGCCTGCAGTTTCCCGCGGATGCAGAGAAGTGCGGCCGGGGGACCCGGGTGCTCTTCATGCCTGCATTCTGCGAACTCGCCGGGTATGACATCCATCGCATGATGCAAAACCCGATAAGCCCGCTCTCCCGCTGCATCGACCCCTCGACATCGGAACTCTTCCTGTCCGACGGGACCTATCTCGGTCCCCTATCTCTCCTGGAGGAGAATGGAGACGATACAGAGCCTTGACCCGCGGGTGAGGGAGCTCGTCCGTGCCAGGGGGTTTACCCGGTTATCCCCGATCCAGGAAGCGGCGATCCCCCTCGTGCGGGAGGGAAAGAACCTCATCCTCATCGCACCGACAGGGACGGGAAAGACGGAGAGCGCCATGATACCTGTCTTCGATGCGATGCTCTCAGGAAAGGGCGGGGGGATAACCACACTCTATATCACGCCGCTCCGGGCACTGAACCGGGACATGCTCTCCCGCCTCTCGTGGTGGTGCAGTAACCTCGGCTTCTCGGTCGGGGTCCGTCACGGGGACACGTCGCAGGCAGAGCGGAGGAAACAGGCCCTTTCACCTCCGGACCTCCTCATCACGACGCCGGAGACGCTCCAGGCCCTCCTGATGGGCAGGGTGATCAGGAAGCACCTTGCGGCCGTCAGGTACGTCGTCGTCGACGAGATCCACGAGCTCGCGGGGAGCAAGCGGGGGGCCCAGCTTGCCGTGGCGCTCGAGCGGGTGCGGGAGTATTCGGGGGAGTTCCAGCGGATAGGCCTCTCGGCAACGATCGGAAACCCGGAGGAAATCGGGAGGTTTCTCTGCGGGAAGAGGGATTTTTCGGTCGTCTCGGTCCCGGTCGCAGAGAGCCTCGATATCAGCGTGGAGTTTGCAGGGGACTCCTTCGAGTCGCAGTGCGAATGGGTGTCCCGGGTGATCGACGAGCATTCCTCCACCCTCGTCTTCGTGAACACCCGGGTGACCGCCGAGGCCCTCGGCCACTACCTTTACCGGAGGGGGGACGTCGAGGTCCACCACGGGTCGCTCTCCAAGGAGGTGAGGATCGAGGCGGAGGAACGGTTCAGGAAGGGTGACGTGCGCTGCCTCATCGCGACGTCCTCGATGGAACTCGGGATCGATATCGGGCGGATAGAGCACGTGGTCCAGTTCGGGTCGCCCCGCGAGGTGATGAGACTGGTGCAGCGGGTCGGGAGGGCCGGGCACCAACTGGACATGGTGTCAGAGGGGACGGTCCTCGCCACGGGTTTCGACGACCTGCTCGAGTCTCTCGTGATAGCCCGGCGGGCGCACGCAGGGGAGATCGAGGATGTAAAGGTCCATGTCAGCGCCGCCGATGTCCTCGCGAACCAGGTCGCTGCCATGGCGGTCGAATACCGCGAGATCCCCCGTCTGAAGATAAAGGAGATCGTCGGGAGGAGTTACCCGTTCCTCGATGCAGGTCCCCTGGTCGACGAGGTATGCGCCCAGATGGCAGAGCACCACCTCGTCAGGCTCGACGGCGACCTGGTCCGTTCCGCGGGCCGGTCCCGCAGGTACCTCTCCGGGAACCTCTCCATGATACCCGACGAGCGCAAGGTAACAGTCTTCGACATGGTCTCGCGCAAGACCGTTGGGACCCTCGACGAGTCATTCGTTGCCGGATTCATCAATACTGGCGTCGTCTTCGTCACAAAGGGGCAGCTCTGGAGAGTCCTCGATATAGGGGAAGGGAGGATTACGGTTGAGCCGGCGCGGAAGGTGAAGGGGGAGATTCCCTCCTGGGAGGGCGAGCAGATACCGGTCCCCTTCTCCATCGCCCGGGAGGTTGCAGAGCTCCGGCGGACGCGGGACTTTGCGTCCTATGCCGCGGGGACGGAACCGTCCGCCTTTGCCGCGAAGTTCCTAGGGGAGATGGACAAGAACAGGACACCGGTCCCGGACGACACCCTGATCACCCTCGAGAACGTACCGGACGGAGTCGTCTGCAACGTGTGCGCCGGTCACAAGGCCAACGAGGCCCTCGCCCGCGTCCTCTCCATCCTGCTTTCGGCCCGGTTCGGGACGACAGTGGGGATCGAGATCGATGCTTACCGGATATTCCTCCGCCTGCCCCCTGCCGTGAAGGCAGCCGAGGTGAAGGAGGCCCTGCTCACCCTCGAACCGTCCCACCTGGAAGGGATCCTGCAGCTCGCACTGAAGAGGACTGCGCTCTTCAAGTGGAAGATGGTGCAGGTGGCAAAGAAGTTCGGGGCCATCGACCCGGATGCAGACTACGAGAGGATCTCTCTCTCCCGCCTGGTCGAGACGTTCGAGGGGACGGTCGTCCAGAAAGAGGCGTACCGTGAGCTTTTCTCGGTGTACATGGACGTCTCCGCCGCATCCCGGATCGTCTCGCTCGTGCGGGAGGGCAGCATCAGGGTCGCGATCTCGCACCAGAGCCTGATCGGGGCCGCGGGACTCTTCTCCTCTCGCGACATGATCCCTCCCCCTGCCGCGGACCAGGCTGTGATTGGGACGCTCAAGCGTCGCCTGGACCAGCAGGAGGTCATCCTCGCCTGCATGAACTGCAGGAAGTGGAAGACCCGGACCGTGGTCAGCCGCGTGCCCGATCCGCCCCGTTGTCCCCTCTGCCAGGCAAAGCTGATCGCGGTCCTCAAGCCGTGGGAGGAGCCCCTCATCGCGCAGGCATCGAAGAAAAAGAAGAGCGAGGAGGACCGGGCTGTCGAGATACGGCTCCTGAAAAATGCAAACCTTGTCTTGTCGAGCGGAAAGAAGGCAGTGACAGCGCTTGCTGCACGTGGAGTCGGACCTGAAAATGCCTCGCGGATCCTCTCGACCCTGGCCGAGGGAAACGCTTTCTACGCCGAGATCATAAAGGCGGAACGCAACTACATCCGTACCCGCAGGTTCTGGTAGGATCAGGAGACCTTCTCGAGGGTCTGTTCGAGCATGGCGACACCCCTCCTGATCTCGTCGAGGTTCTTTCCGCCGGTCAGGATGATCTTCCCGGAAGAGAAGAGGAGTGCGACGATCTTCGGGTCTTTCAGGCGCAGGACGAGGCCGGGGAACTGTTCAGGCTCGTACTCGATGTTTTCCATGTTCAGGGCAACGACGAGCCTGTTGAGGTTGATGCTCCTCCCGATATCGTACGAGCAGACGATGTTGGTGATGGCCACGGACGGATGAGAATGGACCGCAACCCCCGCTTCTTTAAGCGAACAGACGATCTTGGCGAGTGCCTCGTCCAGCGCCTCCCTTTCCCGGAGGCCGGTGAGGACGACCCTGCCCGAGGAGAATATCAGGGAGACCACCTTCGGGTTTTCGAGGCGGAAGACTGCACCGGGGAACCTCTTCTTGTTCAGCATGCAGTTCTCTATCCTGGACGAGACCTCTGCAAGATCGATTGAATCGGCAATAGACCCTGAAGCAACGATATTTTCGATCTTCAGCGAGCGTATCCCAGTCCCTGGCATCTTTTAAGTACATGCCTTTTGCCTACGATAAGGGTAATGGGATACCTTTATCACTTGTCCCAGGGCCCTTTTCCGAAAGGAAATGAGCAGGTTAAAATTCGTGAAAAGTGATCTTGTAAGGATATCATGGAGGAAACGACGGCAGTCGCCGAAGATTACGAGGAACTGTGCAGGAATTTTTCGATCACAGTCCCCCGCTGCTTCAATTTTGGCTACGACATTATCGACACATGGGCAGAGAAGGACAGGAACAAGCTCGCGATGATCTGGGTCAGCCAGGAGGGATGCGAAAAGAAATTTTCCTTCCGTGACCTGAAGAACCTCTCCAACCAGGCAGCCAACATCCTGATCAAGTACGGGATCCAGAAGGGGGATAAAGTCCTCCTTATCCTGCCCCGGGTCCCCGAGTGGTGGGTGTTCATGATAGCTTTGATCAAGCTCGGCGCCGTGATCTGCCCCTGCCCCACGATGCTCACCCCAAAAGACATCAGGTACCGACTGAATGCCGAGAAGTTCAGGATGGTCATCACGTGCCTCGAGCACGCGGGGAAGGTTGATGAAATTGCCGAGGAGTGCCCCTCTCTCTCCTGCCGGTTCCTCGTGGACGGCGAACGCCCGGGATGGATCAGTTACCCGCTCGAACTGCACTATCCTGCCCCTGTCTCCCACCACTCGGTGAGCATTCCGGGAGAGAAGAAGACGCTTTCCACTGATCCGATGCTCATCTATTTCACGTCCGGAACGACGGGCGAGCCTAAAATGGTGCTGCACAACCATTCCTACCCGCTCGGGCACCTGGTCACAGCAGGACTGTGGCATGACCTGACCCCGAACGACGTTCACTTCACCTACTCTGACACAGGGTGGGCGAAGTGCGCCTGGGGAAAGATCTTCGGGCAGTGGATCCTGGGGGCGTGCGTGTTCGTATACGATGCACGCGGCAAGTTTAAGGCGACCGAGCTCCTGCCGCTAATGGAAAAATACGAGATCACCACGTTCTGCGTCCCCCCGACAATTTACCGCATGCTGATCCTCGCGGATCTCGAGAAGTTCGACCTCCGCGAATTGCGCCGCTGCGTGAGTGCCGGCGAGCCGCTCAATCCCGAGGTCGTGCGTGTCTGGCAGGGGGGGACAGGCCTCCC
>JAKPSJ010000106.1 GCA_029555345.1 Methanobacteriota archaeon
CCGCTTCCCGGTGACGATGGGAACGACCACGACCTGGACCGGCGCGACCGCCGGCGGCAGGGCGAGCCCCCGGTCGTCGCCGTGCAGCGAGACCAGCGCCGCGATGCACCGCTCGGAGACCCCGTAGCATGTCTGGAACGCGTACTTCTGCTCCCCACTGGCGTCCTCGAACCGTATCTGGAACGTGCGGGAGAAGTGGTCCCCGAGGTGGTGGACCGTCCCGACCTGGAGCGTCCTCCCATCCGGCATCACCGTATCGACCGCCATCGTGTAGTCCGCACCCGGGAACTTGTCCCATTCGGGCCGGCGCGACAGGATGACGGGGACCCCGAGAGCATCGTAGAACTCCCGGTAGAGGGCGATCGCAGCCTCCACCTGGCAGCGTGCCTCCTCCCAGCTCGCATGCACCGTGTGGGCCTCCTGGAACGACGTGATCTCGCGGAGCCGGATCAGGGGCCGTGTGTGCTTCGTCTCGTACCGGAACGTGTTGACGATCTGGTACAGCTTCAGGGGGAGATCGGCGTGGGAGCGTATCCAGAGCGCGTACATGGGGTATATCGCGCACTCGCTCGTGGGCCGCAGGGCGAGCCTGACATCGAGCGGGGTCGTGCCGCCGTGGGTCACCCAGTAGACCTCCTCCTCGAAGCCCTTGATGTGAGCCGACTCACGGGCGAGCTCCGTCTCGGGGATGAGGAGGGGGAACAGTGCCTCCTGGTGGTCGCGGTCGAGAAGGCCCCTCATCAGGGAGTATACATGCTTTCTCATGGCGAACCCGAAGGGGTACCAGACGTACAGGCCCTTCACCGGGTAACGGACGTCCATCAGTTCCGCGCGCCACAGGACCTCGTTGTACCACGCGGAGAAGTCTTCCTTGGGGGGGAGGGTGCCCTCTTCTGCCTCTGCCAAAAAATGCACCTCAAACGAGGAAATATAGGATTAGTGGCGTAATAAATGCCTCCACGAGCGCCGCGACGGCGACGAGCGGCACGATGCGGAGGAGGAACGTCCGCCCGAGCGCTGCAGCCTCGGCAGAGGCGTCGCTTCCGGACATCCATTCGTTCCAGAGGGAGCGTGCGAGCATGAACCCGAGGGCCCCGGAGAGGACGAAAGCCGGGATCTCGAAGATGCCGTGGGGGACGATGGCGGCTACCACAAAAAGGAGGCTGTGCTGCTGCCGCACGAGTTCGAGCACGGACCCTATCACGAACCCGTTCACGGTGATGATGAACGCTGTCAGGATGCCAAGGGACGCCCCGCCGAGGAACATCAGGAGGCATGCCTGCAGGTTGTTGCAAAAGAGCGTCACCGCCAGGAGAGGCCCCGATACCACTTCGCTCTCTCCCAGGATCGTGTCGCGGAGCACCGAGATGATCTGCTCGCCTGTCGACGGGTCTTCCATCGTCGCCAGGACTCCGAGGCCGGTGGCAACCGCGAGGACGACGACCGCGGCAAGGACGTTGCGTGCGAGGTCAGACATAGAGCACCATCCGTACCATGTCCCTGACCCCCGGTGCAAGGCCCACGGTGATCATGGCGAGCAGGATCAGGTGCCAGAGCGCCTCCTCGCCCTCCAACCGGAACCTCTGGAGGATGTAGATCCCCGGGAAGAGGACGACGAGCTTGAGCGCGAACATCGAGAACGCCGTTCCCGTCCATTCGATCAGGTGCGAGCCCACGACGTGCACCTCGACGTAGTGCAGGGGGTGGAGGTCGATCCCGTAGCTCGTGGCGCTCGCATCGAGCAGCTGCCCGAAGAGGAGGGCGATGTACAGCGGGTCGCCCACGTAATCCCAGGAGAGGAGGTAACGCATCACGAGGTAGACGGCGCCCGTTGTGCCCACTGCGAGCGCGAGGATGAGGACGAGGACGTCCAGGGCGATGATCCCGTTCCCGATGCCGAACGCCGCCAGTACGAGCGCAATCGCCACGGCACCCGCCACGCCTGCACCGGCATAGGGGCGGTGGTAATCGCGGATATACCCCCGCTCCTGCAGGGCGGCGGCGGTGCAGAGGACCCCCGCCGCATAGAAGAACATAACGAAGTAGATGAGCGGGGTGATCAGGAGGTAGTTCCACCCCACCGGGACCATCCCCGTGTCTTCAACGACGCGGAGGAGCCCCCCCATCACCAGGTAGGGGAGCGTCGCGAGGACGAAGTCCCTGTCGATGCGGACTGTCCTGGACCGCGACAGCCAGCGGTAAATGATATATATGGCGAGGATCAGAACGAGAGCGTAGGTCGTCGTATCCACCACGTTGTAGGGCTGCCCGTAACGGATTGGATCGATGTAGTATTTCTCTATGAAATCCCCAATCATTTCCGGGTACATATGAGCGCAGACCCAATAAGATTACTCAAAACGAAGGGCTTTGACAAATCCCGGTGGATGCAGCTCCCGCGGGACGTCGTCATCGGCCACGACGTCCTCGGCCAGGTCCCCGAGGTCTGCGCCGACATCTGCCTCGAGGACAGCGCCATGGTCTTCTACGGGACGAACACGCGGAGGTACGCAGGGGACCGCGTGGTCTCCCTCCTCGAGGGGAAATACAGCGTCTCCACGTTCACCGTCAGGGAGATGAGCATGGAGACGATAAAAGAGGCCGAGGAGGCTTCCCGCGGCGCCGGCTTCATCGTGGGCGTCGGTGGCGGCAGGATCATCGACTGCGCGAAGATCGTCTCGTACAACCTGGACCGGCCGTTCCTCTCCATCCCGACCGCGGCATCCCACGACGGGATCGCGTCTGCGAGGGCGTCTGTCCCTGTGGGGGACGGGAACGCGTCCCTGGAAGCCCAACCCCCGATGGGCATCGTTGCCGACACCGCGATCATCGCAGCAGCCCCGCACAGGCTGCTCGCCGCGGGCTGTGCCGATGTCATCTCGAACTCGACGGCGGTGCTCGACTGGGAATTTGCGTACCGGCTCAGGCACGAGGTGCTCAGCGAGTACGCGATCGCCCTCTCCCGGATGACCGCCGAGCTCCTGATGAAGAACGCCCGGAGCATCAAACCGCACAGCGAGGAGTCCGCGTGGATGGTCACGAAGGCGCTCGTCTCCTCGGGTGTCGCGATGAGCATCGCGGGGTCGTCGCGGCCGGCCTCGGGGGGCGAGCACAAGTTCGGGCACGCCCTCGAGAGGCTCGCGCAGGGAAAGGTTCTGCACGGGGAGGCGTGCGGGATCGGGACGATCATCGTGATGTACCTGCACGGCGGCGACTGGCGGGGCATCCGGGCAGCGCTGCGTGCCATCGGAGCCCCCACGACGCCGCGGGAGCTCGGAATAGACGACGAGGTCGCGGTCGAGGCCCTCCTCGCGGCTCGGACCATCCGACCGGAGAGATTCACCATCCTCGATACGGGGCTCACGCGCGAATCGGCCACGGAACTCGTGAGGATGCTCTATGAAGAGTGAGAAGGCAGCAGAGCAGAAACCGAGGGTCACCCTCATCGGGAGCGAGATCGCGAAGGTCGGCCTCGAGTTCATCTACGAGGGGCTCCTCCCCGAGTGCGAGGGGTGCTCGGTGAAGAAGGCCTGCCACAACCTGAAGCCGGGGAGGAAGTACCGCATCGTCGGTGTCCGAAAGACCAGCCATGCCTGCAGCGTGCACTACAACGACGCCTGTGCGATCGAGGTCGTGGAAGCTCCCGTCCGCGCCCTCGTCAGCGCCGACATGGCCATCAGGGACACCCGGATCGCCTTCGACAGTTCCTGCAGCCGGCAGGACTGCGAAAACTTCCCGCTCTGCAACCCCGACGGGGTCATCCAGGGCGAGAAGTACGTGGTCGCTGAGGTCGTCGGCAGTGCGCCCGGCGCCTGCGACAGGGGGCGGAGGCTCCAGCTCGTCGACCTCCGGGGCGCCTGATCTTTCACCCTTTTCTTGCAGACCAGAGCGAACGGGCAGCGGAAAAGACCCTCTCCCGCCCGCAGAGCTCTTCCACCCACTCGCCGGGTATCCTGCCGGACCCGTACAGCGCCCCGGCGAGCGCCCCCGCGATGGCAGCCACCGTGTCGGTGTCGCCGCCGAGACCGACCGCGGCGCAGATGCAGTCGGAGAACCTGCCGGTGCCCATGAATGCGGAGAGAGCCGCGTGTGTCGCCTCGAGGGCACCGAGGCCGGGGACGGGGGTCCACGACTCCCAGCACCCGAGCATGCGGGCGACGCCGGCGTCCCGGCACCTGAGGAGGGCCCGGGCGTGGGCTGCCGTCCTGGGGATGCCCCGGCACATGTCGCTCACCATGCGGTTTACGAACGCCGAGCAGGCCGCCGGCACAGGGTCAGCGTGGGTCAGGGCGGAACACCCGTAAGAGACCGACTCGACCTCCGGGCCGGAGAAGAAGACGCCGATTGGCGGGCCACGCGACACGCTCCCGTTGCTCCCGCTCCACCCCAGGGCGGCATGGACGCGGGACGCCGCGTCGCGGATGCTCCAGCCCTCCTGCACGAGTGCGAAGACCGCGGACGATGTCGGGCCATAGAACTCCCTGTGCAGGGAGTAGTCCCTCGCGAGCCGGGCCATGACGTCCTCCGGGCAGAACCCCCGGCACGCCGCGAGGGACTCGGCAAGTCCGAGGGCCTGGAGCGTGTCATCCGTGAACTCCCCTGCTCTCCGAGGGGTCCTGCCCCCCGCGTAGAACGAGCGGATCGGAGCGCCCGGGGGAGGCCCCCCCTCAAAGGGCGCACCCATCGCGTCGCCGATTGCAATCCCCGCGAGGACGCCTGCTGCGCCCGAAAAGTCCGATATAAATGTCACCAATAAACTATATCTGGTCAGGAAAAAAGTAGTGATTTGAAGAAGGTGATAGTGTGCAAAAGGAAGAGCTTCTCCATCTCCACATGCTGATGATCCATATCAAGAAATACTACGAAACCATCACCAACGAGGAAATCCCGACCAAAAGATACGATTCCCTCGAGATCTCTCCTGTCCATATCCACAAGAACAAGAGATGCCACAAGGACGCTATTTTGACCCTCGGCGAAGAGCTTGTCACCTACCTCCGGAACACCCAGATGCTCCGCGTAGGGTACTCCACCGAACCGGCCTCCGAGCAGGTCGTTGCCGAGCACTGATCTCTCCTCCATGGAAGAGCCCGATATCTCCCGCGAGATAATCGAGGCCCTCTTTTCCCGTGCGATGAAGCCGGGGGACGTCACCAGGATCAAGGTCGAGGTCTGCAGGAGGCACGGGGCCCCGGCAGTCCCCCGGAACTCCGCCCTCCTCGCTGCCGCGACACCCGAAGAGCGGGTCGCGATCCGAAAGCTTCTCCTCGTCAAACCGACGCGGACGCTCTCGGGCGTCGCCCCCGTTGCAGTGATGACCTCTCCGTACCCCTGCCCGCATGGGAAGTGCCTCCCCTGCCCGGGCGGCCCTGACCACCCGTTCCACTCCCCCCAGAGCTACACCGGCGAGGAGCCCGCTGCCCTGCGGGCACGCGTGCACGGGTACGACCCTTACTCCCAGGTCCGGGCACGCCTCGAGCAGTTCGAGCTGCTGGGCCACCACGTCGACAAGGTGGAGCTGATCGTCATGGGCGGGACGATGACGTCCCGGCCCGCGAAATACCAGGAGTGGTTCGTCCGGGAATGCGTCCGTGCCATGAACGAGTACAGGGGGGCTGCCGCGGCAGCACCGGCTGATACGGCCCGTGTCTTCCTCGAGAACGAATTCTCTCCGGTCCGGTGCGTTGCCGCCACGTTCGAGACCCGTCCCGACTGGTGCAGGAAAGAGCATATCGACCGGATGCTCGACCTCGGGGTGACCAAGGTGGAACTCGGGGTCCAGCACCTCGACGATGCCATCCTCTCCTTCAACAGGCGGGGCTGCGCCGTCGGGGACACGGCGGAGGTGACGCGACTCCTGCGGGATGCCGGGATCAAGGTCGGGTACCACGTCATGCCCAACCTGCCGGGAAGCGATATCGGGCGGGACCGCTGGATGTTCCGGGAGCTCTTCGAGGACCCAGCGTTCCGCCCAGATTTCCTGAAGATATACCCGACGCTCGTCACGCCCGGCTCCGAGATCGAGGGGCTCTGGAGGGAGGGGAAGTACTCACCGTACCCCGAGGACGCCCTGGTCGACCTCGTCGCCTATGCGAAGTCGCTCCTCCCCCGCTACGTCAGGCTGCAGCGGATCCAGCGGGACATCCCGGCGAGGCTGATCGTCGCTGGGTCGCGGCACAGCAACTTCCGCCAGCTCTGCCAGCAGCGCCTCGCCGCGATGGGAGGGGCGTGCCAGTGCATCAGGTGCCGCGAGGCAGGAAGGTCGGAAGGCGGTGGCGCCGAGGAACTCTCGTCCTTCTCCTACGACGCTGCCGGGGGCCGCGAACACTTCATCTCGGTCGTGTCAGGCGATGCCCTGATCGGGTTCGCCCGGCTCCGGACCGGCGGGGAGAGGTGGCGGGAGGAGACCGAAGGATCGGCTCTCCTCCGCGAACTCCATGTCTACGGGAGCGTCGTGCCGCTCGGCAGCTCGCCGTCGGCAGAGCAGAGGCAGCACCGCAGGTTCGGAAAGACGCTCCTCTCTGCCGCTGAGGAGACGGCTGCCGCGGAAGGGTACCCCGGCATCGCCGTCATGAGCGGGATAGGGGTCCGGCCCTACTACCGGCGTCACGGATATGAACGGCGGGGTCCATACATGCACAAGAAGCTTGCATGAAGGCTGCCACCTTCGAGTTCCTGCGCCAGCGTTTCTCCTCCTATTACGGGAGCGCCCCGCTGCTCTCGCCGCCGTCGGTCCCGCAGCGGGAATGGGGCTTCATCTTCTTCGACCCGAATGCAACCGACACCCGGATGCGCAGGCACCTCGGGTTCGGGACCCGCGACGAGGTCTTCTCCTACATCCGGAGCATGGTCCCGCAGCACGCCTACTACTCGACGGCCTACTATGCAAGGCCCGGTGCGGCGACCATGCAGGAGAAGGAATGGCTCGGCGCCGACCTCGTCTTCGACCTCGACGCGGACCACCTCATGCACGGCCCCTACGACAGGATGCTTGAACGGGTCAGGGACGAGACGGTGAAGCTGCTGGAGATGCTCACCGGGGAGCTCGGGTTTTCCGAGGGCGACATCGAGGTCGCCTTCTCGGGCGGCAGGGGGTACCACGTGCACGTCAGGGACCCGGCCGTCAGGGACTTCGGGAGCAGCGAGCGGAGGGAGATCATCGATTACGTCTGCGGCATCGGCCTCGACCCGGCCCGCGTCCTCTCGCACCGCACACCTTCGCCCCGCGGATGGCACCACCGCTATATAGATGCACTCGCCGAGTACCTGCTATGGCTGGAGAGCCTGGAGGAGAAGGAGAAGGTCGCCACGCTGACGGCCCTCGAGGGGGTGGGAAAGACGACCGCTGAGGAGTTCCTCCGCCGCGTCCCGGCCATTCTCTCGCTCCTTGAGAGCTCCCCGAAAGACCTCTCGCTGCGCGACCCGGTCATCTCCCGGGTGGTCCGCGGCCTCTCGGCTGACAGGGACGGCCGGTTCCCGGCGCTGCTCCGCGAGAGGGCTGCCCTCGCCGACGAACCGGTGACGACGGACACGAGGAGGCTGATCCGCATGCCCTCGTCCCTCCACAGCGGGAGCGGTTTCCGGGTGACACCGCTGTCCCCAGGCGAACTCCCCGGTTTCGACCCCCTCGTCGACGCTGTTGTCTTCTCCGACCGCGAGGTTGCCGTCGACCTGGCGTTCCCCCTCTCGATGCCGATCCTCGGCTCGGTCTACCGGCTCGAAAAGGGGTATGCTCGCGTCCCCGAGGCCCTCGCCGTCTACCTCTGCTGCCGCGGGGCAGCCGAGATCGCAGGGGGGGGCGGGGCGTGAACCTAGACGAGCTCCGGGTCATCCTCCTCTCCGAGCGGGAGAGCGGGCGGCTCGTCCAGATCCCGCATGACCTCTTCGCCTCGGCGAGAAAGAGCCTCGAAGAACTGTACTCGGATCTCCATGCCTGCAGCGACCCGTTCTCGGACGAGGCCCAGGTCCTCATCCAGCGCATCAACGCGATGCGCGAGACGCTCCTCGACCTCTTTCATATCCGGGCGGAGAAGATCCTCTCGCTCGCACGGACCCAGGAAGACGGGCACTACCTCGACCGCGACGAGATGAAGAGGCTGCTCCCCGAAGAGAGGGAGATGTGCGAGGTCGTCGTGCAGGCGCTCGGGCAGGCCAGGTGCCGGCTCATCGGGGGGACTGCCGCCGGGGCGCCCACACCCGGGGGTGGAGAGGAGATATGCACCCCGGCCGAAGAGGCAGGAGGGGTGTCAGGACCTGCCCCCTTCGCCGTCACGCGGGTGCTGCAGGACGTGGAGCCGTTTATGGGAGTGGACGGGAGGATCTACGACCTGCGCCGCGAGGATATCGTGACATTGCCCGAAAGGAACGCGGACGTGCTATGCGAGCGGAATATACTCTTGAATTTGAAAATGCCGGAGAAACAATAACGGCTTTCCGTCAGTTCAAGTGGGATAAATCCGAGTGGGGGCCGCCGCCCCTACACCCCCGTTGCGAGTAACCCCGCCGCCCCCGAAGGGCGCCCCGGCGGCGGTTCTGTGGTTTCCTTTCCTGATGATTGAAAAACTTGTCAACAGCAACAACGCAGATAGTTTGCTGCTGGTGAGATCTTACCCGATCTTGTGACACAACCAAAAAATGATAGAATCACAATTCTAATAACTCAAAAAATTCCTCTTCAGTGATTCCAGCCTCTTTGATTATTTTTCTCAATAATCCTCTTTTTATTTCTGTATTACCATGGTCTGGAACGACAATTTTACAGAATGCTCCAGATTTTGTTAAAATAACATGGCTGCCTTTCTGCCTTTCAACATTCCATCCAATTTTATTTAAGGCTTTAATTACTTCGATGCTTTTAAAAGAGGCAATCTGGTCATTTATAAAACATTAAATAGAAATTTGGTTAATTTGCCTTTCCAGATATTCTGGAGGAATTCGAGCTCCAATGGTTTCGATATAAAGGAGAATTGCCTCTTTAATATTCTTTTTAAGTTCCTCTGGAGAATCGCCCTGCGTATGGCATCCCGGAAGAGATGGAACCTCTGCTATATAACCTCCATCCTCATCTCGTTCGATTATAACTTCAAATGAATATCCGGGTTCTTCTTCAGCCATACAGTTTTGCCTTATTACAAATTCAGTCATTAATATAAATTTCTTATGGCAAATCGGAACTATTTTTCCTCTTTCAATTTTCTGGCTCTCTTCTGTTTCGATTGAGTAAATCGAGTGCGAGTGGGGGCTGCCACCCCCACACCCCCTGCGCGATGCACCCCGCCGCCCCCGAAGGGCGCCCCGGCGGCGGTTCTATTGGTTCCCTTTCCTGATGATCGAAAAACTTGTCAACAGGAACAAGGCCGATACTTTGCTGCTGGTGAGATCTTAGCCTATCCTCTGATACAACCAAATTATTGCTTCATCATTTCTTTGACCCTGTCTCTTTTCTCTTGGGAGTCCTGCAGCCACGGAGCAGCAGTGGATAGGTATCCTAACGCCTCGATAGACCCTGCATCCTGCATCTTCGACATATCGACACAAGCCATCCGGAGAGAACTCAAGGCTGAAAGATAGTCCTGTTTTGCGGTCGCATATTTCGAAGATACTTGAATATTGGAGATTGTGGTATAATGCCGGTCGATGGTGTCAATCATGGCTTTCGAGGTCTTGGACATTGCTATTATGTCCACATTGACATTCCCTTCCGGACCCATGGCAATGCGCATATCCTCGCCATACTTGATTACATCATTCTCGGAATCCTGCCATGCTTTTCGAAACTCATCGTCGGGATTCCCCCCTATGCATCCCGAGAAAGCGAGAGTCAAGATTAGAGACGCAAAGAGGAAGACGTGAATCACTTTCATATTCGAGCATTCATAGTTGACCATTATAAATAGTCGTCCCTGACAAAGCGGCCCTTGGCGGTCCTTGCCGGATATGACGGGGGGAGAGGCGGCGGGGCCATACACCCCCGACAGCGATGGAGAGGGGAAGAGTCCATTCAATGATCAGGGCGGAGAATGGTTTATTGTCATGACAGAGAGGGTGGAGGGGGCGATGTCGACGAAAGTGGCAGTGGTACCAGACTCGTCCCGGAAAGGTGATCTCACCGTCGACGAGAGGAGAGCCCTCTCCGAATCGATGAAACGTCACCACCGCGCCATGGGGCGCTTAGCAAATCTCTGACCTTACCACTCGGTGCTCGATCCACTCTTCAACGATGCAACACAGAGCGAGGGCGGCTTTCTTGAATGGGTCGGATATCCTGTCCGCCTTGAATACCAGGTAATCCAGTGTGGCTTCCGCGAGGATTCCCTCAACGCCTCTGAACTCTTCCACTACCTCGTGATGGATATCGATAATCTTCCTGGCGGTGAGGGGCTCCATGCAGAAGAGGTATTCACCAACCGGGAGCAGGACTGTTACTGTTCTCGACCACCCGCACTTTTTTATACTCAGTGATGCACATTATCTCGGTGTAATATCCTTCTTTTCAGGAAAAAAGTTCATACTCGTGTGGATGGCTACCCAATACCCTTAAATATCAACCCGGGCAAATAATACTGATATTCGATATCCGGAAAAAGAGGCCGATCCCATGAAAATGCCACAGAAATTCAGGACATACTGCCCGTTCTGCCGGGCACACCAGGTCCACGAGGTCGAGAAAGTCAAGAAGAGCAAGACCTCGGGTCTGCACTGGATCGACCGGCAGAAGGGACGGAGGAGCACTGTCGGGAACATGGGGAAGTTCTCCAAGGTCCCTGGCGGTGACAAGCCGACGAAGAGGATAAACATCCGGTACCGGTGCAGTGTCTGCGGGAAAGCGCACCTCCGCCCCGGTTTCAGGGCCGGCAAGTTCGAGATCAAGGAGTGAATGGCGTGGTGAAGCTGATTCGGGACAACCGCAGCAGGTTCTTCAAGGTGAAGTGCCCGGACTGCGAGAACGAGCAGCTCGTCTTCGAGAAGGCGAGCACGAAGGTGGACTGCATCGTCTGCGGCAGGATCCTTGCCGAGCCGGCCGGCGGAAAGGCAAGGCTCCAGGCAGAGGTCCTCGAGACATTCGAGTGATGTGTCACCGATGAGCGAGAGAGACTGGCCCGAAAACGGGGAACTGGTCGTCTGCACCGTCAAGGACATCAAGGACTTCGCTGCATTCGTGAGCCTCGACGAGTACCCGGATCGCGTGGGCCTCATCCCCATCTCGGAGGTGGCGACCGGCTGGATCAAGTATATCCGCGACCACATCAGGGAGGGCCAGAAGATCGTCTGCAAGGTGCTCCACGTCGACCCCTCCCGCGGGCACATCGATCTCTCGCTCAAGGACGTCAACGAGCACCAGCGCCGCGAGAAGATCAGGGAGTGGAAGAACGAGTCCAAGGCACGCAAGTGGATCGGCTTTGCCGCTGCGGCGGCCGGAGAGAGGGCAGAAGACCTCGAGGCTGCCATATACTCCCGTTACGGCGATCTCTACTCGGTCTTCGAGGATATCGTCACCGGGGAGGACGCCGCATCGTCGCTCCCCCTCTCCCCGGCGGCGATCGCCGCACTTGAAAAGGTGGCTCATGAGAATGTCAAGGTACCGCGTGTCACGGTCAGCGGGGTCCTCGTTCTCACCTCGAGCAAGCCCGACGGCGTCAACATCATCAGGAGGGCGCTCCGCTCCGCGGAACCCAAGATCCCGGGCGTCGATATCGAGCTCACGTACATCGGCGCACCCAACTACCGCATCAAGGTGACGGCAGGCAACTACAAGGCAGCAGAGAAGGCCATCGAGAAGGCTGCATCGGCCGCCATCGGCGTCATCGAGAGGGCCGGCGGAGAAGGCCGTTTCGTCAAGAAACCCAAGTCAGGGAAGGCCGCATGAGCGGCCGGCTGAGGCGCTGCCCGCGGGACCGGACGTATACACTGAAACATACCTGCCCTGCATGCGGGGAGCCCACAGCAACAGCGCATCCTGCCCGTTTCTCCCCCTCGGACCACCTGGGACGGTACAGGAGGCTTGCACGAGGATGGACGACATAACGATCCGTTTCACTGGCGGGGACGCATCCGGGATACGGGCCCCGGTCCTCGTCGAGGGGCTGCCCGGGATAGGGCACGTGGGAAAACTCGTTGCAGAGCACATGATCCACGAGCTCTCGGCTCGGAAGGTGGCCGAGATCGAGTCCATTTACTTCCCGCCCCAGGTCATCATCAGGGAGGACGGGACCACCAGGCTCGCCAACAACGAGCTCTACTACGCCGGAAACGGGGGAGGGCCCCTCCTCTTCCTCGTCGGGGACTTCCAGAGCACGTCCGGCGAGGGCCATTACCTGCTCGCCGACGCCTGCGTCTCCCTCGCCCGGGAACTGGGGGTGAAGAGGATCTACACCCTGGGGGGATACGGCGTCGGCCACCTCGTCGACGTCCCCCGCGTGCTCGGTGCAGTCAACCGGGCGGACCTCCGGGAAGAACTCGAGGCTGCAGGCGCAGTCATCAATCCCGACGAGCCCGGCGGCGGGATAATCGGGGCGGCGGGGCTCCTGCTCGGCCTTGGCCTCTCGCGCGGGATAGAGGGGGTCTGCCTGATGGGCGAGACGAGTGGGTACCTCGTGGACCCGAAGAGCGCCTCGCGGGTCCTGGGCGTTCTCTGCACCCTCCTCGGCATCGAAGTCGATGCCACGACCCTCGAGGAGAGGGGGCGGGAGATGGAGCGCATGATCGAGAGGCTGGTCGACACGGAGCGCAGCA
Source organism: Methanobacteriota archaeon (assembly GCA_029555345.1). Lineage (GTDB taxonomy): Archaea > Halobacteriota > Methanomicrobia > Methanomicrobiales > Methanospirillaceae > Methanolinea_A. The sequence continues at coordinate 12,733 of JAKPSJ010000106.1, forward strand.
CGCACGACGATGAACTCCGGTACATCGTCTGAACACCGGTATGGACCTCTCCTGCGACCTGCACATCCATTCCTGCTTCTCGATCGCCACCTCGCGGAGGATGGTCCCCCCCTCTATCCTTGATGCGTGCAGGACGAAGGGCCTCGACGTCATCGGGAGCGGCGACGGGCTTTTCCCGGGCTGGCGGAGGATGTGGAGTGAAACTCTCTCTTCCCGGGGAGACGCCGGCACCTGCGTCGTCCCCTCGGCCGAGGTGGAGGACGGGAACCGCGTGCACCACCTCGTGCTCATGGAAGACTTTGACGCGTTCGCCGACCTCGCCAGGGACCTCTCCCCTTTTGCACCGGCGCTCGGGTCCACTGGCCGCCCGCGTATCCCCCTCGGCGGCGGGGAGATAGCCCGTGCAGTCCATCGCAGGGGTGGCCTGATCGGGCCTGCCCACGCGTTCACGCCCTGGACTTCGCTCTACGCGTCCCATGACAGCACCGGCGAGTGCTACGGGGACGAGCCTGCCGATTTCCTGGAACTCGGCCTCTCCGCGGACAGCTCCTACGGCGCCGCAATCCCCCACCTCTCCGGCATCCCCTTCGTCTCGAGCTCCGATGCGCACGGGCCCGACACCTGGCGGCTGGGAAGGGAGTTCGTCGACCTCTCTGTCCGGGAGGAGACTCCTGCAGGCGTGCTCGAGGCTATCAGGAGGGGATCTGTCGTCCGGAACGTCGGGTTCTTTCCCGAGGAGGGGAAGTACAACAGGACGGCCTGCTCGCGGTGCTACCGCCAGTTCGAACTGGAAGAGGCCACTGCACTCTCCTGGCGGTGCCCCGGCTGCGGGGGCCGTATCAAAAAGGGGGTGCGTGACAGGGCACGCGAGCTCTCGGCAGGTACGCCGGGTCCCCGGCCCCCCTACCTGCACATGATCCCCCTCGCCGAGATCCTGGCACGTGTGCTCTCGGTCTCGTCTGCCGGGGCGCGGTCGGTCTCTTCCCTATATGGCCGGTTCATCGCAGCCTTCGGAGACGAGATCTCCGTACTCACGGATGTCCCTGTCCCTCGGCTCGCCGAGGTCCACGGGGACGCTGCCGCCGCGATCGATGCACTCCGGTCCGGCAGGGTGCGCCTCTCCCCCGGGGGTGGGGGAAGGTACGGATCTTTCTCGTTTTACTGACGGGGACGGGCTCCTTCCACGAAATCCGTTTACATGCAAAGGTTTTAGGGGATAGGGCAGAAACAGTACCGGGATGTTGCACGTTTTCCGTGATGTCTGCGGGTATTGCGGGTGCTGTGTCTCTGTCTGCCCGGAGGGGGCGCTCGAACTGATCGACGCGTACCTCGAGGTCGGCGACAACTGCACGGGATGCGGTATCTGTGCAAAGGTGTGCCCCCTCGGGGCACTGGAGGTGAAGGATGAAGTCCCGGTATGATGTCCTAGTCATCGGAGGCGGACCGGCAGGGGCGATCGCAGCCGGGACCGCCGCGAAGGCCGGATTGTCCGTGTGCCTGGTGGAGAAACGGCCGGCCATCGGCGCCCCGGTCAGGTGCGCGGAAGGGCTCGGAACGGAGGCGCTCGCGGAGTTCACGGCCCCTGACCCGTGTTTCATCTCGGCAGAACTCCGGGGTGCCGGGATCGTCGCACCCGACGGGTCGTCGCTGCAGCTGAACTCCCAGATGGCTGGCAGCAAGGTGGGCTACATCCTCGACCGGAAGGTGTTCGACCGCGAGCTCGTCTGGAGAGCCGCGGAAACGGGTGCCGACGTCGCCGTGAAGACGCGGGCGTCTGCGCCCATCCTCGAGAACGGCGCCGTGAAGGGAGCCGTCCTCCAGTACTGCGGCCAGACGATGCGGGTCGAAGCAGACGTCGTGATCGCCGCCGACGGCGTCGAGTCGAAGTTCCCGCGCTGGTGCGGCATCGATACGACCGTTCCGGTCCGGGAGATCATGACGTGCGCCCAGTACCTGATGACGGACATCGACATCGACCCCACCCTCACGGTCTTCTACGTCGGGAACGAGATCGCGCCCCAGGGCTACCTCTGGATCTTTCCCAAGGGGGACAGGTCCGCGAACGTCGGCGTCGGCATCAGCGGGCTGAAAAGCGGTTCAGGGCACCGTGCACGCGACTACCTCGACAGGTTCGTCGCCTCGAAGTTCCCGAACGGAAAGACCATAGAGTACATCGTGGGCGGTGTCCCTGTCTGCCAGCCCCTCGCCTGCACGGCCGCCGACGGCCTGATGATCGCCGGCGACGCGGCGAGGGTCGTCGACCCCCTGACGGGCGGCGGGATCTACAACGCGATGTTCACGGGACGTCTCGCGGCCCAGACTGCGGTATCGGCCATCTCCAGCGGCAAGTGCACGAAGGACGTGCTCATGGCCTACGACAGGGGATGGCGCGAGTCGCACATGGGAAAGACCATTGCCAGGAACTGGCACCTCAAGGAGTACTTCGTCAAGATGACTGACGAGAAGTTCAATGCCCTCATCAGTTCCGTCTCGACGCTGAACCTGGAGGAGATCTCCACCAAGAACCTCGTCAGGGAACTGATAAGGAAGAACCCCCTCGTCCTGGGAGACCTCGCGAAGCTCGCGCTGTCACTTCGGTGAGCTCCGCAGCTCCTTGTTCAGGATGGCGAGGCACTCGTCCTCCGCCTCTTTTTTCGTGAAAACCGTGATCGTATCGCCGGGCCGGATCTTCACGTTGCCGCTTGGGATGATCAGCTCGCCTCCGGCCCGCCGGATCGCGATGAAGACGAAGTCCTTGACCTTGAGCTCCCTGATCTCGTGGTCCACGAGGGGGGCACCCTCCTCTGCCACGATCTCGAAGATCGTCCCGCCCGGAATGGAGGCGAGCTGCTGCATCTGCGGGTTCTCCGCCCAGTAGTACAGGCGCTGGGCCACGAGCTCGTCGGGGTTCTCGGATATCCTGACACCCACCTCCGAGAAGAGGTCCGAGTGTTCTTTCTGGTTCACTATCGAGACGACGGTGGGGACCTTGAACCGTTTCGCGAGCCAGCAGGTCATCAGGTTCACCGAGTCGTCGCTGGTAGTGGCCACGAGCGCATCGGC
>JAKPSJ010000109.1 GCA_029555345.1 Methanobacteriota archaeon
GCGAGGAGGCGCCCCCGGATCGGCTGGCCGGATTATGCGAAACCCTCGTCGTGGCATGCGAGGGCGATGCCAGGCACCAGGACGCGTCACCCTCCTCGGAGATCGGGTCGCGCATCGAAAAGACCGTCCGGTTCGGCGTCAGGACTGTGAGGGAACGGGGAAGAAACGGCGGAGCCCGCGAGGGCAGGCCTGCATTCTTCATCTACAGCCGGTACCAGGGGGGCCACTGGGCCGAATGGGTCCCGGAAGAGTGCCCCTACTATCCCTGCCACTTTCCCGGGCAGAGGTGCCACTTCTGCTATTGCCCGCTCTACCCCTGCGGGGACGAAAGCCTCGGCCAGTGGGTGGCGAGCTCGTCGAACCACGGGCCTGTCTGGAACTGCAGCACCTGCACGCTCGTCCATGAACCAGCGGTCGCAGATTACCTGATCGGGCACCCGGAGGCTTCGCTTGCGGAGCTGAAGGCGAAGAAAAGGCAGGAGAAAGAGTGAGTTATCCCTGCTTGCCCTGTCCGGCATCGAGCGCGGAGAGGAGCTCGTCCAGGGGTATCCCGTGGGCCATCGCGGCCTCCCTGATGGTCTCGCCCTGAGCGATCGCGCAGCCGATGCAGCCCATGCCGAACTTGAACAAAACCTCTGCAGATTCCGGTTTTGTCTTTAAAAGGTCGTAGATTGTACTGTCTGCACTGATTCCCATGCCATGTACTTTGCCGGTATTTGCTTATAAATGTGCAACACCAGGACCCCCACTTTCACCACCCGCCCGCATGCTTTAAGTACGCATGGCTGGATGAGTGATCTCTTGGAGATGTACGATGGATTTTTCCGCAACAGCTGAAAGAATCTCCCAAAAAGTTGTATCCCGCGGCCATGCCGTGGAAAAGACCGCGATAGAGACCAAGCTCAGGCGCCTCGTGGAGGAGTTCGGCGTCCCGCTCGGGGAGGCCGAGCGGACGGTCACCAACGAGCTGGCCAGGGAATTCTCGATACAGGGGCTCCAGACCGGGGGGCCGGGCGAGGCAAAGACCCTCGACGCGCTTGCCCCGGGGGAGTGGGTCACCGTGGAGGGCAAGGTCGTCGCACTGACAGCGCCCCCATCCCCCTCCATCTCCCAGACCGGGATAGTCGCCGACACGACAGCGGCCGTGAGGTTCGTCATCTGGTCGCGTGCGAACGCCCCGGTCCTCAGGGAAGGGAACTGGTACCGGTTTGAATCCGCTGTCGTTGACCAGTACAAGGGCTCTGTCAACCTCAAGGTCCACTCAGGGACGACCATCACGGAGGTCCCGGCCGGCGGCACCATCAAGCCGGTCATCACCCCCATCGCCGACCTGTGCCCTGGCATTGCCTCGGTCAGGGGCAAGATGATCCAGGAATGGGAGGCGACGCACGACCGGATCCTCCAGTCCGGCCTCATTGCGGACGAGACCGGGTCAGCCCGGTTCGTCACGTGGAAGGAGGAGGGCCGGGAGCGCCTGAACCCCGGGACCGTCTACACGATCTTTTACGCGACGGTCGACGAGTTCAACGGGCGCCTCTCCCTCACCCTCAACACGGCAACGGTCGTCCCCGAAGAGGGTGATATAGAGGTCAACCGCGGCGATACCAGTTTCGAGGGGGTGTTCGTGCACCTCGCCCCCGGTTCGGGGCTGATCAAGCGGTGCCCTGTCGAGGGGTGCAACCGCGTCCTCTCCCGCCAGAACTACTGCCCCGTCCACGAGATCCAGCCGACGTTCCAGTACGACCTGCGGATCAAGGGCTGGCTGGACAATGGCGTGGAGACGCGCGAGGTCCTGGTCCAGCGGGCCGAGACCGAGGGCCTCGTCGGCATGACACTCGAGCAGGCGCGGGAGATTGCCGAGAACACGCCGCTCGGCATGGACGAGATATTCCTCCGGTTCCGCGACGCCCTCCTGGGCCGGTACTTCTCGTGCAGGGGCCGCGAGATGGATGGGCGCCTCCTCGTCTCCGGCTGCACGCCGCTCCGTTTCCAGCCGGAAAGGCTGGCCGACCTCCTCAACAGGGCAGGGGGGTCGGCATGACGAACGGGGCTGCAGCCTTCCCCGCGACGCGGAGGGAGGGGAGCTTCGAGAGGGAGCCTGCCCGGCGGGTCTTCGCAGGGGAGCTTCGCGAGAGCAGGGTCCACTTCAAGGAGGGGCAGGACGAGAAGAGCCCGTCTTTCGTCCTCCTCCCGACCGGTGCCCGCTGCAACCGCGTCTTCTTCGTCGGGACGCTGACAGAGAAGAAGAGACAGGGTGAGCAGAACCTGTTCTACAGGGCCCGGGTCGTGGACCCCACCGGCACGTTCTTCGTGATGGCCGGCAGTTACCAGCCCGAAGCCATGCAGCAGATGGCGCGGCTCGATCCCCCGTCGTTCGTGGCCGTCGTGGGAAAGCCCACGGTGTACCAGACCCCGGATGGCGCCGTCCTCATCTCGGTCCGGTGCGAGTCGATCACACCCGTGGACAAGGAGACCCGCGACCAGTGGGTGCTCGACTGTGCGGCTGCAACGCTCGACCGGCTGGAGAAGGCAGCCTCGACCCCTGACGGGGAGAGGGCCCGGAAGGAGTACGGGATGGACCCCGCCATCTTCCGGAAGATGGCGTACGAGGCCCTGGCCCAGCTCCGCCTGTGAAGTCCCTCCCAGGCCCGGCAACATTTATTATGCCGGACCCGGCGATACGATCTCCTTGGTGATCGCAGTGAAGGACGAAGAGATCCAGGAGATTATCAAGAACCTCGACCTGAAAACCCTCAAGGAAGCAGCGAAGAGCGCAGGGATCAAGCCGGGCCGCTGCCCGACGAAGGCGTCCATCGCCCGGATGCTCCCGGAAGAGACCCTGAAAAAACTCGCTGGGAGATAGGCCCGCCCCCTCTTTTCCCCTGAACCCCCCCGTTCGCGTCCGATCCCCTCCAGCAGAGCGGTATCCGGGGACCGCACCCACGGAGATTCCAGGCGGTTTTGCTGCCGGGATGCGGAGGCGCCAACCCCCCTACTCCTCCATCATTGCCCACTCGACAGAGCGAAGTGCCGCTTTTTCCATCGGCCGGGAGGCCTTTCAGGCCTTCCCGTATGCTTCCCAGGCCTCGAGGACTTCCCCGCCCTCCACGAAGACGAGGCCGTTCCTTCGGGCATACGCCCGCGCCGACTCCTTGTCGAGCGCGTACCCCGTCGTATCGTCGAGCATCTCGCAGATGGTGACTGCCGGCGGCACGCCTGCCATCGTGGCGAGGGAGATCGAGAGCTCGGTCTGCCCACGCCTCCGGGAGAGGAGCGTGTCTGCCGCCCGCAGGATGGCAACGTGGCCGGGTGACCGGAAGTCTGCAAAGAAATCTGCCCCCCCGCCATTGAGCGACCTTTTCACGTGGGACGCGATCGCGTTGATGGTGAGCGCCCGGTCCCTGTCGGTGATCCCGGTATACGTGTCCCTGTGGTTGACCCAGAGAGAGAACGAGGACTTGTTCTTCCGGTCGTAAGGCGCCTCGCCCTGGAGACGCGCAAGGCCGGGATAGAGGGAGAGGAGGTCGGTTGCGAACGGGAGTCCCATCGCGCGTGCCGCGTCCGGGTGGATCGCGGTGCAGATGAGACCGCCGCCCTCCCGGCGCATCCGCGCGACGTGGGCCGGTGTCACTGCATCGGACCGGATGGCAAAGTCCGTCTCCCCCTCCCTCTCGTCGAAATCGTAGAGCAGGATGAACTGCCCCTCCCTCAACGCCCTGATCGCATCATCTATCACTTCTCCACCTCCACTTCCACCTCGTCGCCGTCACCTATGCCCAGTGCGTCCCGCAGTCCCACGGGGGCCACGATCTCCAGGACGTCCTCGGGGTAATGGGTCCTGCCCGGGACGACGATGCCGCATTGTATCTCACCCAATCTGCAGGGGATGCAGCGTGCGGACCCAAACGTCCTCTGGTCCGCAACGAACCCCTCGATAGGGATCCATTCCAGCCCTTCGAGCCTCTTCCTGACAGGGAGGCTCCGCGGGTCGAGCCGGATGTTCAGGGTGCCCGGGAACGGGACAAAACCGAGGTGTTTTGCGAACTGGACTCTGTACGGCTCGAGGCTCATGTAGTACCTCCCTTCGCCGAGTCCCGTGATCACCGACCCCCTGATGGTGTACCTGTGGTGGTCTTCCCCGAATATACGGCAATACTCCTCGTATTCTCGTCGGAGCACGCTCTCCCCTGCCGGTGTGACCATGACGTCCTGGCCGTCGGGGGTGAGCGCCCGCTCCACCAGTTTCTGCCTCTCCAGCGACTGGAGGCGGCGCGAGGCAGTCTGGGGACTGATACCGAGGGACGATCCAAGGGACTGCGACGAGACCCGGACAGGCCCCTGGGAGCCGCCCATTCGTGCGATGACCTTGAGGCACTGCAAGTCCTCGGGCATGATCATGGAATCAGAATTGAGATGCATACTATTTATGGATATCTTCCTGCCTTTCGTGAAATGTCGAATGCCCCTTCGGTAATTATAATACCCCCGGGCCTCCATAATGATCCATGAAATCTGATTTGCGGAACCGCCTGGCCGAGAAGATGGCAGGCGAAATCACGCTTTCAGACTCGCCCGGGAAGGCTCTCAAGAAGTGGAGGATGAGCTTCAACATCCCCCAGGCGGTCCTCTCCGAGCACCTGGACGTCTCCCCTTCCGTGATCAGCGACTACGAGAGCGGAAGGCGAAAGAGTCCCGGCACTGCCGTCGTCGGCAAGATCGTTGACACGATCCTCTCCATCGACGAGGCGAACGGGGGGAAGTACATCAAGAAGTTTGCCAAGATCCTCTATTCCGACGTCGACTCCGACATCATCTACGACATCCACGACTACCCCTCTCCGGTCCCCCTGACCCGGTTCGCCGAGCTGATCCAGTGCCAGCCGGTCTGCGGGTCGCTCTCGCAGGCGATTTACGGGTACACGGTGATCAACAGCCTCAACGCGATCACCCAGCTCACGTCGAACGAGTTCAACAGGATCTACGGCTGGAGCACCGAAAGGGCGCTGATATTCACGGACGTCACGTCCGGCAAGTCCCCGATGGTCGCGATCCGCGTCACGCCCTTCAAGCCCAGGGCTGTCGTGCTCCAGGGCATCGAACCGCCCCTAGTCCACCCGCTCGTCCCCAGGATGGCAGAGAAGGACAGGATCACGGTGCTCTGCACCGGGATGGACGTGGAACAGATCGTGCAGAAACTGCGGGAGGAACAATGGTAGGAATCATCACGTACGGCGCCTACATCCCGAGGTTCCGGATAAAGGTCGAGGAGATCGCACGGGTCTGGGGTGCAAACCCGGACGACATCCGGGGAGGGCTCGGCGTCCACTCGAAGTCAGTCCCTGACATGGACGAGGACACGGCCACGATCGCGGTCGAGGCCGCACGAAACGCTCTCCGGCGAAGGGAGATCGACCCCAGCGAGATCGGCGCGGTCTACGTGGGGAGCGAGTCGCACCCCTATGCAGTCAAGCCCACGGCGTGCACGGTCGGGGAGGCGATCGAGGCGACCCCGGTCATGACTGCCGCAGACTACGAGTTCGCATGCAAAGCGGGGACTGCAGCGATCCAGACGTGCATGGGACTCGTCGCGAGCGGGATGATACGGTACGGCCTTGCGATCGGGTCGGACGTCGCCCAGGGCGCCCCGAGCGACGCGCTGGAATACACTGCAGCTGCAGGCGGTGCGGCGATCCTCATCGGGGCCGACGACCCTGTCGCGATCATCCACCGGACGTGCTCGTTCACGACGGACACGCCGGACTTCTGGCGGAGGGAGGGCCAGGGCTATCCACGCCACGGAGGGCGGTTCACGGGCGAACCGGGTTACTTCCGGCACATCGAGGGTGCAAGCCGCCTCCTGATGGAAAAGACCGGCAAGGGCCCGAAAGACTACACCTACGCGGTCTTCCACCAGCCGAACGCAAAGTTCCCGCAGCGGGTCGCAAAGGTGCTCGGTTTCTCGCCCAACCAGATAAAGCCCGGCCTCGTCGTCCCTGTCCTCGGCAACACGTACAGCGGCTCCTCGATGATCGGGCTGGCCGCGACCCTCGACCAGGCAAAGCCCGGCGATACCATATTCATGGCGTCGTTCGGGTCCGGGGCAGGCAGCGACGCTTTCGATATCGAGGTGACCGATGCCATCGAGTCGGACACGTTCTCGCGCAGCGCGGCCCCCTCGGTTGCAGCGCTCCTGGAAGACCCGATCTACGTCGATTACGCGCAGTACGCGCGGCACAAGGGGAAGATCGTGATGCAGAAATGAGGGACGTCGCAGTCATCGGCATCGGGTGCACACCCTTTGGCGAGAAGTGGGGCTCCTCCTTCCGCGACCTCTTCGTCCAGGCCGGGACGCTGGCCCTCGAGGACGCCGGAATCTCTGGCGAGGAGATCGGGGCCATGTACGTCGGGAACATGAGTGCCGGGAGGTTCATCGAGCAGGAGCACATCGGCGCACTGATAGCAGACTACTCGGGGCTTGCGACGGGCCACATCGCCTCGACGCGGGTGGAGGCCGCGTGCGCCTCGGGGGGGCTCTCCTTCCGCCAGGCATTCATCGCGGTCGCCTCCGGCATCGAGGACATCGTGGTCGCGGCGGGAGTCGAGAAGATGACGGACGTCGGGGCGGGTGCGAGCGTGGACGCCCTCGCCGGTGCCGCCGACCGGGAGTGGGAGGGGTTCGTCGGGGCCACCTTCCCCGGCCTCTACGCGATGATCGCGACCGACTACATGAACAGGTATCCCCTCACGAGGGAGCAGCTCGCGCAGGTCGCCGTGAAGAACCACTACAACGGGGCGAGGAACCCGATCGCCCAGTTCTCCCAGGAGATCACGATCGAGACTGTCCTCTCCTCCTCGCTCGTCGCCGACCCACTCCGCCTCTTCGACTGCTCGCCCATCACGGACGGGGCAGCGGCAGTCGTACTCGCGCCGCTCGAGCAGGCGCGGGAGTACACGGACACCCCTGTCCGGGTCCTCGCGAGCGCCCAGGCGAGCGACACCATCGCCCTCCACGACCGTAGGGACATCAGCACCCTCGATGCCACGGTCGCTGCCGGGAGGCGGGCCTTTTCCATGGCAGGCCTCTCGCCCCGCGACATCGACCTCGTCGAGGTGCACGACTGCTTCACCATCGCCGAGATCTGCGCGATCGAGGACCTCGGGTTCTGCAGGAAGGGCGAAGCGGGAAAGCTCACCTGGGAGGGGGTCACCGCCCTCGACGGCGACCTGCCGGTCAACACGAGCGGAGGGCTCAAGGCGTGCGGCCACCCTGTCGGAGCCACCGGGATCAAGCAGGTCTGCGAGATCGTCAGCCAGCTCAGGGGAGAGGCCGGGAAGCGCCAGGTCGACGGCGCCCGGGTTGGCATGACCCACAACGTCGGCGGGACGGGCGCCACTGTCGCCGTCCACGTCCTGGGGGTGTGACGATGTCGTCCGTTGCACGGTTCTGGAGGAAGATCCCCCAGCGGTACAACCTGGTCGGGACGAAGTGCACCACGTGCGGGAGGTACTTCTTCCCGCCCCGCAGCCTCTGCCCCGACTGCCGCAGGGCAGGGAAGATCCAGGAGTACAGGTTCCCCGGCTCGGGAAAGGTCGTGACGTACACCGTCATCCGGACAGCGAGCGAGCAGTTCGAGCAGATGACCCCGTACGTGCTTGCAATCGTCCAGTTCGACGAGGGGCCGCGCCTGACGGCGCAGCTCGTCTGCAGGTCGGACGAGGTGCGTATCGGGATGCGTGTCCGCCCGGTCTTCCGCAGGATCTCTGCCGACGGGGAGTCCGGGGTCATCCACTACGGGACGAAGTTTGTGCCGGACGGCCAGTGACGGCTGGGCATACCATCGTGGGAATGGGGGGAGAGATCTTGCCAGGGAACCAGGCACGCCACCCCGGCACCACCCCCTAGAGTGCAGGAGCAAGGTCGTTTTCGACCCGGCCAGGAAGATCGTTCTCAGGGATAAAGGGAGAGAACGGTTCCGGCCAGCCTCGTCCGCGGTTTCCTCAGGGGAACCCGGGGCGACATATGCCGAGGCATCGGATATGGCCGTCCTTAAACCCAGTATCCCCCATCTCCGCGCATCTCTCCATTGTCGATTGCACCGCGGAACTCGTCGACACCGTGAAAGGATCTTTTTCCGGGAAGGTGCGCCGCGTATTTTTCATTCCTTTTTTTTTTCCGCAGGGCGCTTGGTTTTTTACCCCGTGCCCCCAACCCGTGATCCATGAATACATCGCTGACCTGCACAGCAGTCCTCGCCCTCGCTATCCTCGTCCTTATCGCATCCCCTGTCATGGCCTATGAATGCAACTGCGGCCTGACCGATTTCGATGAGCCATCCCCCCCTCCTGATACCGGGCCCAGCACCGGTCCTTCCGATGGCGGGGGTTCGCCTGGAGGCTCCCCCGGCCCCTCCTCCGGCGGGAGTTCGTCGGAAGGTGCCTCCGGGTCCTCCAGCAGCGGGTCAGGGAGCCAGTCCTCCGGCTCGTCGGGGACGTCTGCAGAAGCGTTCCTCCTGGAGGCCCGCGCCCTCTCCCGGCAGGGTATGTACAACGAGTCCCTCGCGGTTTATAACAAGACTATCGCAGCCGACCCCGCCTCGTTTCCTGCCTGGATGGAGAAGGGGAGCACCGAGGTTGTCCTCGGCATGTACGCGAGCGCACTCTCCTCGTTCGAACGTGCCGCCAAGATAAAACCGGGCGACGCAGATCCGTGGGTGAGCAGGGGGGAGGTCCTGCTGACAGTCGGGGACCCTTCCTCTGCAACTGCCGCGTTCGACAGGGCGCTTGCCATCTACCCGGGGCTCCCTGCAGCGCTCGACGGGAAGGCGCGGGCTGAAGAGGCGGAACGGCAGCTCTCATCGCCTGTCCCGGAAGAGACCCCTGCACCCGAAGAGACCGCGGCGAACGAGACAGCGACCCCCGTTCCCGGCAACGTGACCCCGGAAAGTGGCGGGGTATCGACCAGGGAGAGCCCGTTTGCCGCCACCACCGTTGCCCTCGCGTTTGTCATTCCCGCTGTCCTGCGGCGGGGGCGGAGGAGCTAGGTTATTTTTCCCCCTTCAGGGGCGAGGGATCTGATCCGATACTTTTTCTAAATGCCAGGTCCCGGTAAGGTAGAGAGGGGTGAGTAGGCATCAGAGGCATTTCACGGATAAAATCCCTTGCATGCCCCCTGAACCTCTCCAGTACCTTCATGTCGTCCTCGAGAGTCCTTGGAAATACGATCGATATCAAGAGCCGTATACTCGTGAACGAGGAGGTTCGGGGAACCCTGCAGGCCGTGCGAGGTACCCACTCTCAAAAAGGTCGTACGTATACTTCATGTCCAGGTACGTGGTGAGGACGTCCGTCTCGCTCTCGAATTTTTCCTCCTCGTTCCGGGCAAAAAGGTCTCCCCCTTGCAATCACCTCGTACTGGAACCAGACCGGGGCATCATCGAGGGCCCGCACATCGCAGGGCAAAGTAGAAGAGAATCCCTTTTCAAGGGCTACCCCACCCTCATCTGTAAGGGTTGTTCTCCCCGGGCACGCGCCTTTCTCCTTCCCACGAAGACCTGATCTCACCGTCCTTGAGACCCGGCCAGGAAGGAGAAGCCCGCCATTATCATCGACGTATCCCCTGGCTCACTGCCAGGGACGGGAAATGCCTTTCCGCATTCCAGAAATGCTGTGACAGGGTTCTATGCACTGCTCCCAGCTGGATTACCGCGAGGCGAGCACGATGCCTCTCTCCATGGCCACGCGGGCGAGGGGATTTTTGCGGTCTTCCACCCCGAGAACAAAGAGGTCGACCGGGACCCCGATACCGGCAAAGTGCCTGGAGATCTCATCGAACAGGTCCCCCTCGTCCTCCCTGCCACAAGGGACGAGGACGAGGATATCCGCGTCGCTCCCTGGGACTGCCCGGCCTTCTGCCAGGGAACCGAAAAGGATGACCTTGTCGGCACAGCCGGATGCCACGAGCCCGTGTGCACGCTCTTTCAAGACGCTGGTGACGTCGTCAGCGTCAAGCCAGAATACCCTGACAGAATCGTAGAATTCTTCCCGCACTGCTGATTGCAGCATCCGCATCCTCCCGATCGACATAATCTCCCGGCATGCCCTTCGGAAACCCATAGGGATAACTGGCCTGGATGTACCACCGGTCAAGTGCCCGTGCATCCCTGGACAGGGCCTCGGGTACATTTACCTCCCCTGCAAGGCCGGAAAGGAGGTCGGCAACCGAGTGGCCCCATGCAACACCCCCCTTCTTCTGGTAAACGGCTTTGAGTGCCTTTTCCGCTGCCTGCTGGGAGATGAAACACGCCCATTCGTGAAAACCGGTTTCAGCAGCCTTCCGTGCCATGGCAAGGTCCCGCCCTGCCTGGCCCATCCAGTCGGTGCTCCTCTCCGGCATGGTGATGTGTACATTGGTCCTCCCTGACTTGAACCTGGCGGAAAAAACGGGAATGGTGAAGAGTGGCCTGGTATATCACCCCGCCTTCCCCACCTCCGGCTCATTTTTTGGGCTCTTCGCTATTTTGAGCAGGCATTGAGTACGAGAGCGGGCTGCTCTTCCTAACCCTCAAGGCAGGATAGACCCCGCCGCCCCCGAAGGGCGCCCTGGCAGCGGTTCAACAACTGGAAGGACCAGGGACATTGCAATATTCGGGAATAGGCCCGAGGAATCCCGGGTCGAACATTCAGCCAGGTGATGAACATCCGGGAAACCTTGGAACATGCTGCGAGAGGATTCCAGAACGCCGATAATAGCATCGCCATGATCTATTTTCAGGGACTATCAGATCGAATTAAATTTACCAACTTGAAATCACGAAGGGGGTTTTTGGGACTCTCAATTCCTCCCTTTCTCGCTTACCACCCCCCTGACCCCCTTGGAACACGGGCTCTCCCCTACCTGCACTTCCCCGCGTCACCCCACGGAATGTACCCGTCCTGGCACGAGGCAAAGTTCTGGCTCCCGCCCCATGCACGATCTCTTCCATCCTGTCCCCGATCCGTATGGTTGTCCTTCAAAGCATCACATTCGCAAAAAAAACAACGAAAGGTTTTTATTTGATAAATGAAATATGTTTCGTCCAGAATACCGGATATACTCGGGCGGATCGGAAATCCGGGTACCCTGATCACCCTGATCACGGAAATTCGCCCCCGAGGACGGAGACGATGTATCCCAACGATAAACCAGGCAGCACTCAGAGCGACCCCGAGATCCGTGTTGCCGAGACTTTCGTCTCCTCGATGCTTGCCCACTATTTCCAGTTCGAGGAGGCGCTCGGCATGAACGTGGCGAGAGGGGCGGTAACGCAAAATATGACACACTCATACGGTCTCCAGAAGAATCCGCTTATTCAAGAGCCAAGAGAAAAGCATTTACCTGCAGGTTCAACTGTTTCAGAAGCCAAAGAAAAGAAATTAATTCTTGCAGCAATGCCGGCA
>JAKPSJ010000114.1 GCA_029555345.1 Methanobacteriota archaeon
TCCCCGGCCTCATCGATGCGCACGTGCATATCGAGAGCTCGCTCCTCGTCCCCTCGGAATACGCACGGGTCGTCGCTTCGCACGGGACGACCACCGTGATTGCAGATCCCCACGAGATCGCGAATGTCTGCGGCGCCGAGGGGATCGAGTACATGCTGAGAGAACGGGAGGGGCTCCCTGTCGACATCCTCCTGGTGCTCCCCTCCTGCGTCCCTGCAACCCCCCTCGATACCGGTGGGGCAAGCCTCTCTGCCCGTGACCTGCAGGCATTCTCCGCGAGGGATGGTGTCATCGGTCTCGGGGAAGTGATGGACGTCCCAGGCGTTCTCGGAAAGGACCCTGGGCTTTGGGAGAAGATGGCGCTCTTTTCCCTGAGGGACGGGCACGCACCCCTGCTCTCGGGGAGAGAGCTCAACGCGTACGTCTGCGCCGGGGTCCAGAGCGACCACGAGTGCACCGGCCAGGACGAGGCACGCGAAAAACTCGCGCGGGGGATGTACATATTCATCAGGGAAGGGACAGCCGAGAAGGACCTCCATGCGCTCCTCCCCCTGGCCGGCCCTCTCACGGCCCCGCGCCTTGCCTATGCAACAGATGACCGGCATGCCGACGCCCTCGCAAGAGACGGCCATATCGATGACTGTATCAGGAAGTCGCTCGAACAAGGGCTCGAGCTCGAGACCGCCCTCCGGATGGCGACACTCTCTCCCGCAGAACGATTCCGGCTCTTCGACCGTGGGGCGGTCGCGCCAGGGAGGAGGGCTGATTTCTGCGTCCTGGAGAGCAGCACGCCATTCTCGGTAAGAACAACCTACGCGCGGGGAAGGCCCGTATCGTCCTATCCCAGGAAACCTGCACGTCCCATGGCATCGCCCATGGAAGCCATAGTCCCCCAAACGAGTGACCTCGCGATACCGGGAGAGGGGACCGCACGGGTGATAGGGATCGTGCCCGGCCGGATCCTGACCGAAGCGCTCTATCTCGATATCGACGGCGCGAAAGTCCCTGACACCGGCCAGGACATCGCAAAGGCCGTTGTCTGCAGCCGCTACAGGAGGGGGATGACCGGCGTGGGCCTCGTCCATGGATTCGGGATGCAATCCGGTGCCATTGCCGGGAGTGTCGCCCACGATGCGCACAACCTCGTGGCCGTCGGTGCAGACGATACATCGATCAGGCAGGCGTTCTCGGCGGTCATCGGCAAGGGAGGCGGCCTTGCCGTCTCTGACGGTCAAACGACTGTTATCCTGCCGCTCGAGTGTGCAGGCCTGATGTCTCTCCTCCCGGCAGAAGACGTTGCCGGCAGGCTCGATGCACTCTATGAAAAGGCAGAAACGCTCGGGGCGATTCCCAGTGCGTTCATGTACCTCTCGTTCCTCTGCCTGACGGTCGTCCCCCACCTCCGGATAACGGAGAGGGGATTGTTCGACGTGGAGGGATTTCGGGACGTCCCCCTCTTTCTCTGATATCTTATTACCAGTTCAACTCATTCCTGCGATAAAATCCTCCAGGCATACCCCTTTTTCAAGATGAAAGAATTAAGACCCGACAATAAAAATAATTTTTCCGGAAAATGGCGGCGACACCCTGGAACGGAAAAATATCTGTCCTCTTCATCGACGACGAGCCGGCCCTGCTCGAGGTCACGAAACTGTTCCTGGAGAGGTCAGGA
Source organism: Methanobacteriota archaeon (assembly GCA_029555345.1). Classification (GTDB taxonomy): domain Archaea; phylum Halobacteriota; class Methanomicrobia; order Methanomicrobiales; family Methanospirillaceae; genus Methanolinea_A. The sequence continues at coordinate 1,673 of JAKPSJ010000114.1, forward strand.
GAGCTCCAGGTCGAGACCTGCCGGTCTGCCGTGGAAGCGCTCGAAGTCCTGAAGACGCGGAGCTTCGATGCCATTGTCTGCGATTACGAGATGCCCCTGATGAATGGGATCGTCCTCCTCAAGATCCTCCGGGCTGAAGGCGACCTCACCCCGTTCATCGTCTTTACAGGGAGGGGAAGGGAGCACGTGATCGTAGAGGCACTCAACAACAGGGCCGATTTCTTCCTCTCGAAGGGGCAGGACCCCAAAGCCAAGTTCGCCGAGCTCGACCGGATGATCCGACAGGCAATCAGCCGCAGGGCCGTGGAAGAGTCTCTCGAGGTTGCCGACCGGCAGATGGTCGACATCATCAACCACATGCCTGATGCCTCGTTCGCCATCGACTGCGAGGGCCGCATCATCTCCTGGAACAGGGCAATGGAAGACCTGACAGGGGTTCCTGCCGCACAGATGATCGGGAAGGGCAATTTTGAATACGCACTGCCATTCTATGGGAAGAGGCGCCCCCTCCTTGTCGATCTCTTCGGCAAGCCCGAAGCGGATATCCGGGCGCTGTCATACAGGAACATCCAGAGGGAGGGGAATACGCTCACAGCCGAGAACCAGGAGGCGTTCATCAGGGGGAGGCCAGCTGTGCTCTGGTCGAGAGCGACGCTGATCCTGGACAGGAAAGGCTCTGTCCTCGGGGCGATAGAATCCGTTCGCGACATTACCGATATCCGGAAGACGGCAGAGAGGCAGGAGGCAGAGAGAGCAAGGGAAAAAGAGACCGGGCTCTTCGACAGGATATTCGGGAGATCGACGTCGAGCTGGTTCAAGAGGGGGGTGGACCTCTACTACAAGCAGGGCCGTTTCCTGGACGCGATAGAGTGTTTCGACAAGGTCATCGAGATGGATCCCGCCCATGTAGAGGCATGGAGGGAGAAGGGGGTATGCTTCAAAGAGCTCGGCAGGTATGAAGAGGCGCTCCAGTGCTTCGACAGGGCGATCGACCTCGACGCAAAGGTTCCTGCCTCCTATTACGCCAAGGGGGAGGCCCTCGAGAGGCTCGGGCGGGAGAGAGGAGACTTTTCCCTCTACGAGAAAGCTGTTGCATGCTTCGATATCGTGCTCCAGGAAGAGCCTGAAAACGTGAATGCATGGAATTACAGGGGAGTCTGCCTCAAGGAGCTGGGGAGGTTCGAGGAAGCGAGGCGCTCTTTTGACAAGGCCCAGACCCTCCTCCGGATGAACCCGCGAACGCTCTCCCATTAAAAGGCGCATGCATTCCCGGTACTTCGACCGTTCCCTCCCGGGACTGGTTTTATCACCCATATTTTAATGATCCAGGAGATAACACATAATTGGACATTGGTGCCCAGATGCAGGACACACCCGTTTTCCCGGAGAAGCCAAATGCCAACCTTGCCATTCTCGGCGTGATAACCCTCGCTGCATTCATCGCTTATGCACTTGGAGTGGCCAGCGGTCTCCTGGTCTTCACCCCGCTCCTCTTTTACTTTCCCATCATCCTTGCGGCATACTGGTTTCCCCGGCACGGCGTGATATTTGCCGTGGCTGTTGGGATCCTGGAGGTCTTTTCCGTCTATCTTTTCTCCTACCCGGGCCTGACAGAGATCGCTTTTGCCGTTACGACCGCGAGTTTCTACGTTCTTGTCGCTGTTGCCGTGGTCATTTCTTCGCTCTCCAGGGAGATGCATGAAAGGGAGGCCCGGTACAAGGTTATATTCAACAGCTCCGATGCCGGTATATTCGTCCTCCGAAACGGGGCCTGCGATCTTGCCATCGAGGAAGTAAATCCAGGGGGGGGCGTGATCCTCCAGTCACACCCGCGTGACCTCAAGGGGAAAAAATTCACGCAGTTCTGGCAGGACGAGGCTGCCATGAAGTCTTTTTTGCAGAATCTCGATAAGGAGGGGACTGCACCGCAATACGAGACTTCCCTCGCGAGACCCGATGGAACCATGGTCCCTGTCATGGTTTCGGGCGCAAGGCTCCCCGGACGAATGGTGGTCCTCAATGTCATCGATATCTCCACTCGGATCGCCCATGAGAAGGAATTGAGGGAGAAGAACGACCAGCTTGCTCTCCTCAACAGGGTGACGACCGATGCATCGGGAGCCCGGGAGATCGGAGCGATGATGCGATCCGTCCTCGCCACTATGAAACAATACATGGCGGAGTGGGACCTCTGCGGTGCGTCTGTATTCCGCGAGGGGCAACCCCCCACCCTTTTCTTGGAAGGAGACGCTGAACTGCTCGATGCGGCAGGGTCTCCGGATTCGGGGGTTGCAAGGGAATGGAGGGATGCAATGGCCGGTGCCAGGCCTTTCCAATGGGGCATAGGCCATGAAGTCCGTGAAGGTGTCCCCCGGGCAGGGATGGCAATACCCCTCGTGAGCGGGGACGCAACTGTAGGCGTTCTCTTCCTCCTCTCGAGAAGAACCGTGGCCCATCCCTCTGACCAGGTGGTCCAGTCGCTTGCCAGCGAGATCGCGACGGCGGTAACGAGGATCAACCTGATGGAGAGACTTGCAGAGGCGAACCGGCAGGCAAACCTCTACCTTGATATCCTCATGCACGATATCAACAATGCAAACCTCGCCTCCCTCTGGTACGGCGATCTCCTCCTCGAGATGCTCGAGGGGGAGCCACATGACATCGCCCGAAAGATGATCGACGGGATAAGGAAGAGCCGGGAGATCATCAGGAACGTGGAGACGATCCGGAAGGTCCATGGGAAAAAGGCAGATCTCAAGCCTGTCGATCTCGATGCTGTGATCCGGAAAGAGATCCAGATGTACCCCGATACTCCGATCGAGTACAGTGGCCTTCCCGTTTTAGTCCTGGCTGACGAGCTGCTCGGGGAAGTCTTTTCGAACCTGGTCGGGAACAGCATCAAGTTCGGAGGTGCCGGTGTGAGGGTACGCATATCAGTCGAGAGGCCCGCACCCGGTGAAGTGAAGGTCACTGTTTCGGATACCGGCCCTGGTATTCCCGACGAGCTGAAAAATATCATCTTCAACCGGTTCACATGGGCCGAGCCGGGGGAGCACGGCAAGGGACTTGGCCTCTATATTGTGAAGATGCTTCTTACCAGGTACGGGGGGGATATTGCAGTCTCCGACAGGGTCCCCGGTGACCACGCACAGGGGGTCTCGTTCCAGATAACACTGCGCGAAGTCGCCGGGCAGTGATGCTCTCCCGGTATCTGCTGCCCGGGCGGGCAAGCTCCTTCGAAGCGGTTTTTTACAGGAGACCGGGGAGCCCCCAGGCGAGGAGGATAACGAGGAGGATCGCGGGCTGGTGCAGCAGGTAGATCGCCAGGGAATGCCGCCCCAGGAAGCAGACCTCGTTCCGTGGGAAAAAGGAGACCTCGGGAACGTCGAGTCTCCTCCTCCCGCCTGGATAGAGTACCTTTCCCGCAAAGACGCCCACCAGCACGACGCCCAGCCAGGGGACGAGGGGCGTGTAGTCGAGGCTCGAGAAGGTATCCGGGTGGATGCCCACCCAGAGCAGGAACTCAGGACCGTGGATTGCACCGGTCACCGTCCCTGCCGCGATCAGGGCGAGGCCCGCAGCGAGGTTTGCCCATTTGCAGGGGAGGAAGAGGGGTGCAAGCATGACCGAAACTCCGATCAGGTGGAGGATCCCGAAGAGGATGGGCGAGTCAGGGACGAAGACAAGGGTGACAGCGGTTATCAGGAGGCCGAGCGCAAATATTCCCGCACCCCTCCTGATGAACTTGAGAGTGTATGCCCGGCCATCGAGCACATCCCTCGCCCTCGCGCCGCTGATAGCCAGGGAGAGCCCGACGAGGAAGAGGAAGAGGGTTGCAGTGCAGACCGCAAGGAGCCTCCAGGGACCGGAGGAGACCCTGATGTCCATGACCCCGAAGTAAGCGAGGTCGAACGCTGTGTGAAATGCGACCATCATGACCACTGCACAACCCCTGGCGAAATCGATCTCCCAGTAGCGCCTGGCAGGGGGTCGGACCGCCCTCTCTTCTCCGGTCGTGTGCCAGGATTGGGGAAAGTCTCTCATTTCACTCCACCCATGTTTTGGCGCCTGGGGACAAATATCGATCCTTTATACGTTTCGTGCACGCAACCCTCTGGGAAGGACAGTCTCTCCGTGCCGCGGGGAAGGGGTCCTCCACCCATCTGAGGCGAATACCCATGATCGACAAGCTCCTCGAAGGAAACAGGAAGTTCAGAGAGGGTTTTTTCAGGGAAAACCTGGACCATTACAGGGAACTCACAAGGGGGCAGAGCCCGTCTGTCCTCTGGATCGGGTGTTCGGATTCCCGGATCCAGACCGGGAACATCACCCAGACCATGCCAGGTACCCTCTTTGTACACCGGAACGTCGGGAACATCGCTCCAATGCACGACTGGAACTTTGCATCCGTCCTTGAATACGCCATCCGCCACCTCAAGGTGAAGGAGATCGTGATCTGTGGGCACTCCGACTGCGGGGCGATCAAGGCGCTCGACAAGGAGTCAGATGACGCGTACATCCCGCTCTGGCTGAACAACGCTGTCGAGGCAAAGAAACGCGTGGATGCCCGCATCTCTCCCCCGAAAACACCAGAGGAGAGAAAAGCCCGTTCCGAGATGATCGAAAAAGAGAACATCGCGCTGCAGATCGAGCACCTTAAGAGGTATCCCATCGTTAAAGAGGCGCTCCTCAAAAAGGAAGTCCAGGTCCACGGGCTCTACTACGACCTCGAGACAGGGATGCTCACGAAGGTCGCCTGACTCCCCCCAACCTCTTTTCTATCTCTTTCTGCAACGGTGGCAGTGAAATTCTCCCCATCGGGACAAGATTATCGTCGATGATGACGAATGGGAGGGGGGGGTAACTCTCTGCAATGATATCCCTGATATGGGTGGGGATCTCTTCGTCGATGAGAGTCAGGGTGACCCTGACCGCGTCCCCGTACTGCCGGAGAAGCTCCTTTTTCAATGCCTCGAATGCCGGGACGAGCTTTCCTGTCGGGTGGCATTCGTAGAGCCCGCAACTCCGGGTATTGTCACAGGGAAACGGGGAACACGACGAGTCCTTGAGGCCCACTATCTCGATGACGACTGGCCCTGCCATGCAGTACCTGTTGGGCATGGAGATACATGAGGGTGCGCACATCGACTCTTCCCTGCCATGGAAACGAAGAGAGTCCTGTTCCCTCCCTTCGCGGCACGGCACAGGTCTCTCCTGCACATCCGCCTCACATGAAGCGTTCGAACCGGTCTTTCGACGCCTTGCAGACCGGGCAGACGAGGGGCGGGGTCTCCCTTGCACAGAGGTACCCGCACACCCTGCACCGCCAGACCGGCAGGGGGAGTCCCTTGACTCCCCCTGCCTGGGCGCCCATGGACTTTCTTGCAGACCGCGGCGGGCGCCTTTCCGGGACGGGCACCAGGGGCGCTTTCCCCTGCGCAACAGCGGGGGAGACATAGAGTGCACAGTAACAGGCCCCGAACTCCTCGAGATCGGGATCGCGGTAGTCACACGGGCAGATGATGTCGCGGTCCTCCTCCCTCCTGCCGAAGGCAAGCCTGCAGGGGCAGGACGGGTACCCGTACCTCTTCTCGTTGATGCAGATCCCCCTCGCGAGTTTCCGGACGAAGTCCTCGTCCGGGTTGAGGATATACCCCCCTGCCTCTGCATCCCGGCGAAGCGCCTTGACCCTCTCCTCGACAAGGGCCCCGGAAATCTCGTCGTCGCTCATTTCAGCACCTCCCTGATCTCTGCTTCCCTGAACCCCACGATGACCCGCGACCCGTCGATGACGAGGGTGGGAAAGGAGCCTGCAGGGTTGTATTTTTCTACCTCGGACAGTGCTCCTTCGAGTTCCTCCTGGGGGAGGAGATCGACGAAGACGTAGCTGTATTCCACGCCCAGGGTATTGAGGAGTTCCTTGGTCTTCGCACACCACCCGCACGTGGAGAGCGCGTAGAGGCGGATGTCGCCCCTGTGCCTGCCGCTGACCCTGACCATCTGCATCACACGATCACCAGAGTATCTTCCCACTAGGGCATCGGCGGGAGAGTGCATAACACTATCACCCGGGGAAGGGGGCGGGAGGGTCTGGATGGGAGGTGGATGGAGAGGGGGGAAAGAGGCGTTAAAAGCACGAGGAGGCTAATCCATGAAAAAAGAGTACCTTTTTCCCGTTTCAGGTGAGATCCCATCTCAAAGATACTCGGACAGTTTCTGGATCTGAACCATCAGGTATTCGATCCACTGGCTGATGGCATCGAATACGCCAATTGCCTGTTCCTGGAAAAGAGCAGTGAACTGCATGATCGCACTCTGCTCCTGGCCGGTGGTGCCACCGTTATTGAGCATGACAGCAAGACCGATGATCACGATGAGGGCAAGGACAATGATGATCACCAGGACAGCAATGAGAATCATTGTCACTGAACTTGTCCGCATGCTCCCTTCACGGATGGGTTGTGCCTATGACTATTTAAATGATTACTTTTCTTTTCCCATAATATGCAGAGTTTTTACTCAGTCCTGCCCTTCCTTCTTCATTTCAGAGATCAGCATGACACAGAGGATCACGGAAAACCCGAGCACTACCAAGGTGAGAAAGAGGCTGACAAAGATCATCGCACCCTGGGCGGAGAGAAAACCAACCCAGAGCAGGGCTACAAAACAGATCAAGTAGTAAAAGACCCATCCCCGGGGGTCCTGCAAGTCCATGTAAAGCCCTTTCTCGGTGTCTTCATAAAAAGATTGTGATCTGCAGGCGGCATTCCCGTGTGACGCAGGCCGAACCCCACTCCCCTTCGATCCCGTCAGACTCGTCCCTTGCGGGTATGCAACTCCTTCGGGGGATGGTGACGCCCCATTCCCCGCACCCTGCCTCGGAGTAAAATCTGCAAAAAGACGGGCCCGTAGTGTAAATCGAAAGATATATGCCCCTCAAGCTTCCCATTCGTTATGTATGTGTGCCCGTTTTTTGGACAGATTTTTTCAACCGCGGCCCCACATCGTGGAAAGTCCCCCTCCGCCGTCCATCGCACACGGGCCTGGCGGTTACGTCCCTGAATTCAGGATAAAACCATACTTTATCGTGGCGTCTGTGGAGATGGGAAACACCACGACAAAGTGCATCCTGACCGGCGTGAACCTCGAGACGGGGATGAGTTACGTCATCCGCAAGACTGTCCGGATGAGCAGGGATGTCAGGAGACCGAGACCGGGCGAGGAGATCTTTGGCGAGACACTCGACGGGACGCAACTGACACGCGAATCGGTGACCGAACTCGTCCGCGACACCCTCCTCCAGTGCCACGATGAGGCCCACCTCGATGTCCAGAAAGACCTCGACTTCGTGGTGCGGAGCACGGGGGTGGTCGCCGCCATGGATTCACCGGACCAGGTAGGCGAATTCGTCCTCGCCCTCGCCAATGGCTGCCTCCTGGCCGGGGTGCCGCCACGGAAAATGACACCTCCCATGTCGAAGGCAAACCAGGCGCTGAAACTCCAGCCCTACAGCTATGCCGACAAGGTCGTCTTCATGGGAGCTGTCGCCGGAGTCATCCCCCCGGTCGGGAGCACTGGCGTCGAGATGGTTGCAAACGAGATGGAGGGGGAACTTGCCATGGCAGGGATAAAGGAGGGGGCAAAGTGGACACCTGTCGATTTCAGGAACCCATGCATATCCATCGATTTCGGGACAACCCTGGACGGCAGGATAACGAGCGACGTGGATCCGAAAGACCCCAACCCCTTCGCGAGGACAATCGGCAACTTCTGCGGTCTCGCAGGGGCAGTCCCTGATGCACTTATCAAGGGGACGGGGCTTGTCGACCCGAGGACGGGCACTGCGCTCGATGTATTTGGGGACAGGAGCGTGGTAAGTGACTTTGTCCTGAAAGGCCAGAGCGAGGTAGTCAGAAATTATGTGGACCGTGCCCACCAGTTCATCGACATCAGGCTGGTCCCGCCCGAAAGGAGAAGGTTTGGGAGGGTCCCTGTCTATGCCGACGTGGCAAAAGAGTCTGGGGTCGCCCTGATCGGGTGCGATGCAGGCGAAAACGGGAGCACGTTACAGGACCTTGCGGAGCTTGGGGAGGAGATATACAAGCGGCACAGCCTCGGCCTGCTCAACGAAGTCATCGACAGGGTGTGCGCACGCATGGCGCTCCGCCTCGTCGACGTTGCCAATGACCTCGGTCTTGTCCTGCCCAACACAAGTATCGGTTTCACAGGGAGGGCTGCGATCTCCGGGAGAAAACCGAAGTTCATCCTCGAAGGGATCACGGAACGGAAACTCTTCGAAAACCCGAATGACCACCTCGTCTTCGTTGACGACGGCCTCGCCCGCGGGGCTGCGCTGATGGGCAGGTGCATGAACTCGCTGGGAAAACCAAAGAACCCCATCGGTGGAGTCCGTGGAGGACCGTGCATCATGTCCCGGAGAATTAAAATTGGTAAATGAGGATCGTACATCATGAAAGACGGAATGAATGACCCTGACGAGAAAGCAACTCCCCGTGCAGAGACAGGTCAAGGGGAGGAACTCTTCGATCTCCTCATACCCCCCGGAGTACCCAGGAAGATCATCATGGACATCATCCAGAAATTTGACGTGGAACTGGTGGAGCGGAAACAGAGACTGTATTTCGCCAATATGGACGGCGACGAAAGGGAGCTGCTTGCGTTTCGGGGGAAGAAAAAAACAGTCAACGAGGTCCAGGACTACCTCTACCAGGAGCTGCAGAAGTTTATCGGGGAGTGAGAAGTCCCGTCCACTTTCCTTTTTTCCATCGATTTTTACGCGACGGAGAATGATTTCAAATATCCGGCATCTTCCTGGCAATGTACCACGCGTGGATCGCGAGTGCCAGGTAAATGGGAAAGAGAATCGAAATGGAGATAAGCTCGCCTGTCGTCGTGAAAGCCCAGAGGGTTGCATATACATCGACCTGGAAGATCAGCAGGCCCCACCATAGTCCCAGGTACGAATACCCCATGCCAGGGAGCATGAAATTCAGAAAAGCTGCAATGTAAGGGTTTTTTCGTCTCCGGGGACGCCTTGCAAGGGCGCGCGGGAGGAACCGCATGGGAAGTCCGCATGCCACTGCTGCACGGACCGCTTCCCAGCTGACCTCCTCGTCCGGGTCACGGATTGCCTCGTAACAGAGAGGGATGGCTTCCCGGATCGCCATTGCCCGGAGGGCCATGACGGCATTCAGCCTGATAGCCCGGTCCAGGTCGTGCAGGGATGCCTGCACAGCAGTAATAGCGGACGTTCCCAATTGTTCGACCTCGTCCCATTCCTGAAGGGCTGCGAGGAGGAGAGCTTCCTCTTCGGGAATTTCCGGGACCCAAGAGAGTTTCTCCAAGGAAAGGGCTGCACCATACCTCACGTACTTGTCAGCATCGTGGAGCGCCTTTTTCAAGGGTTCGATTGCTGATACGCTCCTCATCTCTCCAAGGGCCAGTGCAGTCTCCCAACGGACTTCATTGCTGGAATCATGCAATTGTGAGGTCAGGGGGACGACAGCCCTCGCATCGCCAATACTTCCGAGCGCCTCGATAATCCCTATCCTGATCTCCTTGTTGCGTGTTTTCAAGCCCCGGATCAGGTAATCGACACCTTCGGAGCCGATCTGGCCCAAAGCCCCTGCCGCTTGCCACTGGACTTTCAGGTCTGGATGAGAGAGGGCTTTGGTCAGTCCTGCGAGGTCTTTTTTCTGGAAAAGTTCCTGGATATCAGGTTTTTTCCATTTTTTCACAAGTTTTGGGACCAGGAGTCGTCACCTCCGTTTCAATTCCCTGTTCTTCAGATATCTGGTAATCCCTTCATCATCCTCCAGGTATGGACAACCGCGATGGATGAGATAGCGAAGGAGAAGAGGTACGGCAGGAAAGTGCCAAGAAGGAGTGTCAATATCGTGATAGTGTTTACCATTATCTGAAAGAGGAGAAAGCCCCACCATTTTTCCAGGTAATTGTACCCCATCCCCAGGAAGAAGAAATTGAGGAAAGCAGCGACATAAACACTTTTTTTCTCCCTCCTGCGGCGAAACGTGCCTGCCGGCAGGGACATGGAGGAGACGTTGCATTGCGGGAGGGCAAGGCTCGCCTTCCACCTTACCCGGGGTTCCGGGTCCTTCAGGATTTTTTCACATACCCCCTCATCCACCGGGACCTCCAGATACCCAAGGAGGAAAACGACAAATTCCCTGACCCTTGAATCAGGGTCGTCGACATACTCCTCAAGTACATTCACGGGGACAGCGGGCAGTCCGGGAATAGAGCTCCAGTCCTGGAGCGCGACCCGGAACCGGA
>JAKPSJ010000128.1 GCA_029555345.1 Methanobacteriota archaeon
AGCCGGAACTGTTCAGGGACCTGGCGGAGCATTGTCGCAAACGCGTGGCTTTTGCCCTTGCCGCTCTCCCCGGTGACGGATACGTGCAACCCGTTCGTGTTTTCCACCGACCGGGAGGCAAGCGACATGATCAGGCACTCAGCGACCACCCTGTCGCCCTCGTGGTCGAGCGCAAACGCATCGAGCATCGCCTGCTTCGGGTCGCCGTGCTGCAGGATCTCCCGCGCCTTTTCCCGGCAGGGGTTCTCCGGCGGAGTGCATGTCCCCTGTGTCTCTTTGCGCGGTATGTCACCTGCGTTTTTTCTCTGTGATGGGTCTCCGGGTGCCCTGATGCGTCCCCCGGGCGGAAGGTCACTTCCTTCGGCGGAGTGCCCGGGTCCCTCCCGGGCTGTTTTCCCTGTTCCCAAGCGGGTCACATCATGACCGCGTCTCTTCCCCGGTTCGTATTTTGCCCGCAGGTCCTGCCACCGCTGCGACCCCCCACCGCAGGAAGCGTGGTGGCACCCGGCATAGACCGCCCCGCTCCCGAACTGGATGGCAAACGCACCGTCCCGGTGGGACCCGGAGAAGGGACACTTATCGAGTACGAAGAGTGTTCCGTCGTGGTAGGGCTTTTCGGACGCGATGGCGATGCCATGCCCGGTGAGCCACTCCCGAAGGTCGATTGCCTTCCCGCGGGCCGGGGTGCCTGCCCGGGCGGGCGGGGGCGGGAGTGCTGCTGCCAGCCCTTTAAGCTGGTCACGGGATACAACGTTAACCGGTTCGGGGACGTCGAGGATCTTTCCCCTCCGGTGCGGGCGGCCGGGCGTATGGTCGCCCTTCCGCGAGGTGGTGCCGTAGAGTTTCCAGATGCGGGCGGCGTTGTGGTTCGCACAATCCACCACACAGGTGCCGTCTGAGAACAGGAGGTCGAGCGCCTCGAGTGCCCGTTTTACGAGGTCGCGGGCGTCGTCGTCGTTGGGAAGGTCGATCCGGTAGAGCAGGTGGGCCCCGTTGCCCGAGTCGGCACGGACCGGCGCCGGCCAGCCGCGTTCCGCAAGAAAAGAGGCGATTTCCCCTGCCCTCTCCAGCGCGGCTGCATGCTCCCCGTCGCTTGATGAGACTCCCGAGGGCCGGACCGGGTCGATGTCGACCGGGAACCAGCGCCGCCGGACGATGTCGGTGTCTGCCGTGGTCGCATCCTTCTTCGAGAGCCGCATCTTGATGCGGTTTGCCCTCCGCGAGAGGAGTGCCGGGTTCACCTCGTTGAGGGTGACGTAGATGCCGGTGGTCCCCGGCACATCGAGGGGTACGACTGCTGCGGCCAGGGCCTCGTGATCATCGAAGTACCCTGATGCCATCCCCTCCTCGGTAATTGCACGGACCTCAGTCACCCGGCCGGGTTCAAAGAGGAGGGAGAGGGCCCGGGTTATCTCCCCTGCCGCCATGGGGCATCACCGGTAAAGGGTATGCTGCATGGTTCCGCGGGGACAACCCGGTGCTTTTCCGACTCCCCGGTGAGTGCGACACTGGCGGAGCAGCCGCCCCGGCCCGCCGGGCGGCAGCCGCATGCCGGGCATGTGAGGAGGAAGAGATCGTGCATGCACGGGATGCGGACAACCGGCATCACGGTTCCCCCTCTTTTCTGCCGGGGTGGTCCTCAACCAGCCCGCAGAACCAGAGCGACTCCTCCCCGGGCCGGACGGGGAAGGCCGCGGTGCAGTTCTTCCCCTGACAGAAAACGACTCCCTTCGCATCCGACATGAGGGGGCAGATCTTCCGCTCCGACATGGTCCCGTCCTCCCCCTCACGCCACATCCGGCACCTCCGTCTCCGCTATCCCGCCCGGGAAGACACGGAACCGGTACCATGCCTTCCGGTCGGCACGGACCCAGATGTTGAGCGACCCGCCCGGGGTCCGGGGGATGCTCCGCAACTCGTCGATCTCCCCGCGGAAGAGGGATGCGACCTCCGGGGCACCTGCAACCGGCCGGCGTGTCGAGACCACGCGGAAGACGTGGACTCCGCCTGCCCCGGACCATGCGATCAGGCTGGCAGGAAAGTCGGGGTCAGTCGACCGGACGACGACGGCGTGTCCATGGTCCCGGAGTATTTTCTTTGCCTCGTGCTCTGCTACCCGGCAGCGGTAGCGCCGTGTCCGCAGGGGCGATACCCGGTGATCACTCGTCGGCACCATCCGGGTCAGGCTCCGTGTAGCAGGGGTTCGCCGGGCATGCATGGTCAGGACAGGGATCCGGGGACGTACACCCCAAAGTCAGCCACCGGCCGTCTTTCCCGGCAGAAAAATGGGGGCACTTCTTTGCCATCAGGAGACCTCCCGGTTGGAGAGTGCTGTCTCCTGTGGCAGAGCATGCACCCCGGCCACGGCATTGCCGGTGACGTAAGATTCATTGCCCCTCGTGTGCAGGATATGAATGGCTCCTCCGACAGCTGCTATCAATGGGGAAAGTGATACCTGGGCGGGGGGGCCACTTATTCTCCACATGTCCGTTCCTCTTTTGCAATGTGATGCAGTCCGTGTCCTGCTGCGATCCTGCCGTTTCCGGAATACCCGGCACGGCGTTCCGGGGCCCCGAGGTTGGCCTTCAGTTGTCTTGTTATGGTGGTATTTTTCATTTCTTTCTCCTGTATGCAGCAGTTTATCCACAGCGGGCAGGTGGGGGGACTGGCTGCATACAGAATAAAAGTGGTATGGGGGGGTAGAAAAGGTTCAGAGCGCGGGATGAAAGTGAAAGATAAGAAAAAAGGTTTACGGAAATGTTTATAGAGTATCCCGAAATCATGTGACACCACGTGTATCGTGTGATGGGAGCAGATTATCCAACCGGAATATCAGAGGAATTACAAACCAGTGGAATCGTAGGACAAAAGAATCCGGGAAAATGTGCCTGTAATGCACTGGAGCTCATGAACCGGATAACAATTTTTCCCCCGCCGGGAAGATTTTCAACGGGTTTTTCTCTCTATGCCGGGTGTCTCCTGTATCTATGCAAGGGACGATGGGTATCGCGATGCGCCAGACTGTTTCCACATCACCATGCCTTTCTGATCGTGCAGGAAAGCCATCCGGACAGGACCATGGAGAGGTTTCCTAAACAGAATAACCTTCTTACGGATATCCCGTTTTACCGGAATGTATTTGCCCGATGGACTCGTTTATTAAAGTGATGGGCGCGTTTGGAGAATACATCCATCAAATTCGCTTTTTCATCAGGGGGTACGAGCATTACCTCATTCTCCTTCTCATCCTTGCCATAGTAGTCGGTCTGATCGACGCAGGGAGCATCGCGTTGCTCTACCCCATGATATCGGTTGGATTCCGGATAGATTCCGGAACAATCCCCTTTTTTGGAATAATCCAGTATTTCAGCAATCTCATCCCGATGGGATCGCTCTTTGTCCACATTGGGATATTTTTTATAATCCTGACTATCCTTTCACTTGTCCTTCAGATTGTTTACTGGAAGCTTGCATTCTTTTTACAGAAAGAATTGATTGTTCAAATGAAAAGAACAATTTTTTCCAAGATAGATGCAAACGATTACAAGTTCTTTCTCGATTCGAGGCAGGGCGACCTCATCAATCTCTTCAATCAGAGCCCCTTTCTCATCCGGCAATCATACGATATCCTCATCAACCTCGTTACTGACTTCATCACCTCGGCTTTCATCATCTTCATGTTATTTTTTATTTCTCCCGGGGGTCTTATCGTGGTGCTCATCGGAGGGGGATTATTTTACATCGTGACCAATTCGATAAGCAAAAGCATCTCCGAGAGGCTTGGGAGGCTCCAAATTTTATCCGGCCAATCCGAAAACAAAGTAATAAACGAGTACATCACGGGTATCAAGTCGATCAGGGCCATGAATGTCTCGCACCACTGGTATGACCAATATCTCAAGGCCCTGCAGATATACTGGGATAAGTTCGCCGAATTCATGTTCATCCAGAGGATCCCCGTTATCGCGATCAATTCGCTGTTCCTGGTCACGATAGGGGTCATTGTTCTCGTGCTCTACATGTACTATGCAGACAACTTCATCTCAATAATCCCCGTTTTCGGAACGTTCACGGTGGGATTGATGAGGATTATTCCCAAGGCGATGAATCTGGGGAATTACAAAATGCAATTGAAAAACTATTCCCCCCATGTTGCAGCCACATACTCCTTCCTCAATGAGAAGAAATACAACACTATCAGGAACGGCGAACGGGTCTGTGAGGGTATCGTCTCCGACATCGTCTTTGATAAAGTCAGCTTTTCGTACGATCACGCGAGGGTTCTTTCTGATGTATCCCTAACGATCGTGAAGGGATCGATGACCGCCCTTGTCGGCCCTTCCGGATCAGGAAAGTCGACGATTGCACACTTACTCCTCCGCCTTTATGATCCGACATCGGGGACGATTCTTGTGAACGGCACCGATTTAAGGGAGTATGACCTTAACACATATCGCAATATCGTAGGATACGTTAGCCAGGATCCCTTCGTGTTCAATGGGACTATCAGGGAAAACATCCTTTTTGGCGGTGAATATTCGGATGCCGAGATGGTGAATGCGGCAAAACTTGCCCATGCACACGATTTCATCATGGAACTGCCGAAGGGATATGATACCCTCGTGGGCGACCAGGGGATCACCCTTTCCGGCGGAGAGAAGCAGAGGATCGTCCTTGCGAGGGCGATGATCCGCCAGCCGCAGTTTCTCATCCTTGACGAGGCTACCAGCGCCCTTGATAACATCTCCGAGGCTGCTGTGCAGAAGGCAATCGACCAGATTGCAAGGGAGTGCACCACGCTCGTGATTGCACACCGGCTGACCACGATACAGAATGCGGATAAAATAATCGTTATTGAAAAGGGAAAGGTCATCGAAGAGGGGACACATGGGGAACTGATGGAAAAGAGGGGAAAATACTGGGA
>JAKPSJ010000131.1 GCA_029555345.1 Methanobacteriota archaeon
CGAGACGACCCGAAAGGGAAGACCGAGGAGCGTGTAGATCTCCTCGGCGTTCGCCAGGAGTTCCTCGTGGAGATCCCAGGACTCTTCCGGGCGGCAGAATATGAATTGCTCCACCTTGTGGAACTGGTGGACCCGGAAGAGCCCCTTCGTATCCAGGCCGTGGGAACCTATCTCCCTCCGGAAACAGGGCGAGACGCCGCACAGCCGCAGGGGAAGGTCACGCTCCTCGAATATCTCGTCCTGGTACATGGCACAGAGGGGGTGTTCGCTCGTCGCAATCAGGTACGCGTCGTCGTCCTCGACCTTGTACATGACGTTCTCGAAATCGGCAAGGTCTGTCACCCCCTCGTAGGACGCCCGGTTCATCATGTAGGGAGGGATCACGGGGAGAAAGCCTTTCCCCGTCAGCAGGTCGATGGCAAACCGCTGGAGTGCGAGATCGAGGAGAACGAGGCTGCCCTTCAGGTAATAGAAACCGGCACCTGCTGTCCGGGCAGCCCTCTCGAAGTCCGCCCACCCGCGCTCTGCTGCCAGTTCGCCGTGGTTCCTGAGGGGGAAATCGAAGGTCCGCGGGGTTCCCACCCGGCGCAGCTCGATGTTTTCAGAATCATCCTTCCCGGCAGGGACGCTCTCGTGGAGGATGTTCGGAAGGCTCATGAGGATACCCCTGATCTCCCTGGAGAGGCTTTCGATGGCGCTTTCCAGTTCTTTTATCTTTTCAGGCAAACTGGACGCTTCCCGGAGGAGATCGCTGCAGTCCCGGCCGGCCTTGCGTGCCTCGTTGATCTCGCGGGCGATGCTGTTCCGCCTCTGCCGGAGCCTGTCGATCTCCACCTTCAGGGCTCTGGACTGCCTGTCCTTCGCGAGGAGGTCATCGACTATCCAGGTATCACCGTCCCTGCCCCTCTTGCGAAGGTCTGCCCTGATGGTCTCAGGGTTTTCTCGTACGAACTTTATGTCCAGCATGTATGGGCCTTCTCCTGCTATCGGCGCGTTTGACTTTAATCTCTTGGATGGCAATGGGCATTGTCTTTACGGGTCGGGAAAAATGTGTGCGGGACTGGCCTGGAGGATATTTTGAACTGTATCGAAAGAATACATTTTTGTGATAGAAAAGCAATTGTGCCGTGATTCTCCTTTATTCAGCCCCGGGTGAAGGTGCGTGCCTGGTGGGATATTTTTATATATTACTCAACACTAACTTTATGTAAACTTCGAAAAAGTTTACCCCAAGGAGACTTTGAATATGACAGAACCAGATACCCTCGAGGTCATCGTCAAGGAGGCGGCAAGGGACGATGCCGGGCGCGGCATTGCCCGATTGAGTATCGAGGCCATGCGGAAACTCGGTATCGTGTCAGGGGACGTTATCGAGATCCAGGGCAAGAAGAAGGCAACTGCCATCGCCTGGCCCGGGTTTCCACAGGACACGGGCCAGGCCATCATCCGGATCGACGGGACGATCCGGAGCAACGCGGGGACCGGCGTCGACGAGCGTGTCAAGATCCGGAAGGTGGAGGTGGGATATGCCAAGAAGGTGGTCATCAACCCCACCCAGCCGATCAGGCTGGTGGGTGGAGAGCAGTACCTGTCGCGGATACTCCGGGGCCGCGCCGTCATGGAAGGCCAGACGGTGCGGGTCGACGTGATCGGGAACCCGCTCACCCTCGTCATCTCCAAGGTCAGCCCGAAAGGGATAGCCATTGTCACCGAGGACACCGAGATCGAGTTGAAGGAGACGCCGTACGAGCCCGAGGAGAAGAAGAAGAAAGGCGAGATCACGGATGTCCACTACGAGGACATCGGCGGTCTCACCCGGGAGCTCGAGCTCGTCAGGGAGATGATCGAGCTCCCCCTGCGCCACCCCGAGCTCTTCGAACGCCTCGGGATAGACCCACCGAAAGGTGTCCTCCTCTATGGGCCGCCCGGGACGGGAAAAACCCTCATCGCGAAGGCCGTCGCGAACGAGGTCGACGCTCACTTCATCTCGATATCCGGCCCGGAGATCATGAGCAAGTATTACGGGGAGAGCGAGGGAAAGCTTCGCGAGGTCTTCGAGGAAGCCCAGGAGAACGCACCGGCCATCATCTTCATCGACGAGATCGACTCCATCGCACCGCGGAGAGAAGAGACGAAGGGCGAGGTCGAGAGGAGGGTGGTGGCCCAGCTCCTCTCGCTGATGGACGGGCTCAAGTCCAGGGGCCAGGTCATCGTGATCGCGGCAACAAACATCCCTGACGCGATAGATCCGGCGCTCCGGCGGGGCGGGAGGTTCGACCGTGAGATCGAGATCGGGATCCCGGACAAGAAGGGCAGGCTCGAGATCTTCCAGGTCCACACCCGTGGCGTCCCGCTCGCCGACGATGTCCGGCTCGAGGACTATGCAGAGACGACCCACGGGTTCGTGGGCGCAGATATTGCACTCCTCGTCAAGGAGGCAGCGATGCACGCCCTCCGCAAGGTCCTGCCGAAGATGGACCTTGACAAGGAGATCCCGGCTGACATGCTGGAGCAGCTCAAGGTGACAAGGGAGGACTTCGAAGAGGCCCGCAGGCACGTGGAGCCAAGCGCCATGCGGGAGGTGCTCGTCGAGGTCCCGGACGTGACCTGGGAAGACATCGGCGGGCTCGACGAGGTGAAGCAGGAGCTGCGCGAGGCCGTGGAATGGCCCCTGCGGTTCCCCCAGGTCTTCGAGAAGCTCAATACCCGGCCGCCCAAGGGGATCCTCCTCTTCGGCCCCCCCGGGACGGGAAAGACCCTGCTCGCCAAGGCTGTCGCAAACGAGAGCGAGTGCAACTTCATCTCCATTAAGGGGCCGGAGCTCCTCTCCAAGTGGGTGGGCGAATCGGAGAAAGGTGTCCGCGAGGTCTTCCGGAAGGCAAGGCAGGCCTCGCCGGCCATCATCTTCTTCGACGAGGTGGACTCCCTGGTCCCCAAGAGGGGGATGTACATGGGGTCTTCGCATGTCACGGAGAGCGTCGTGAGCCAGATACTTACCGAGCTCGATGGCCTCGAGGAGCTCAAGAACGTGACCGTCATAGGGGCCACCAACCGCCCAGACATGCTGGACCCTGCACTGATGAGACCCGGGAGAATGGAGAGGCATATTTACGTTCCGCCTCCGGATGCCGAGAGCCGGAAGAAGATCTTCGAGGTCTACCTCGGCAGCGAGGGGAACCTCATCACGGGCGATGTGAAGATAGACGACCTCGTGGCAGTGACCGAAGGGTACGTCGGTGCAGATATCGAGGCCCTCGTCCGGGAGGCCAAGTTCTACGCCATGCGGGAGTTCATCAGCGTGATGGCCGGGAAGAGCGAGCAGGAGATCGCCGATGCAGTGGTGAATGTCCGCATCTCGAAGAAGCACTTCGACGAGGCGCTCAAGAAGGTCAAGGGCTCGATGGACCGCGAGTCTCTCGAAGTGGCGGAACGGCAGGCATGGGAGATCCTCTACAACCAGGAGCAGAGGACGATCCTCGAAAACGCCGTTGCCGCTCTCAAGCAGGCCGAGATCAGGACCGGAAAGACCTACGATACCGAACCGCTCCGCAAGGCAACGTTTGCCAGGAGGAAAGACTGGAACGAGATCAAGAAGCTGACGCACAAGCTCGAGGAGGAGCTGAAGGCGTAAATGGCAGTGGTCCTGGCAAAGCACATGCCTTGCAGGATGGGGAGAAAAAGCTGGTATTCGCAATGACAGAAAAAAATGGAGATTCCAGGAAGACACTCGAGGAGATCGTCAGGCAGCTGATAGCGGCTGCACACGAAGGGAAGATAAGTCCCGTGTTCGTCGGGATGAACGTGGTCATCACGCCAGGCGGGGATTCCCCATTCCCGCTCCAGCATGCGAGGGGAGACGGGACTGAGCCGGAAATAGAGGTCCAGTCGGTCGGGGACCGCGTCCTCCTCGTCACCGAGATGCCGGGGTTGCCCCCGGAGAGCATCCGGGTGCTCTTCCGGGGAGACAGGGTCTTTGTCTGGGGAAAGTACGGGGAGAGGCAGTACAGGAGCAGTGCAAGGGTCCCGCCACCCAGCGAGGGCTCGGAGGAGATAACGTATCGCCATGGCGTGCTGGAAATCTCCTATGTGCCGCTGGCAGAGCACGACGCTGGCGAGGCGGCACCTCCATCCTGATAATGGATTGGGAAAACTGATTTTTTCGAACCATACACATTTTTACCTTCCAGTCCCCCTTACTATGTGTAAAGAAGACGTGGGGACATTCTCATGCCAAAGACCACCATTTCTCTGATCAAAGCAGATATAGGGAGTTTTCCAGGACATTCCCGCACACACCCCGTCATCCTCGAGAAAGCCGCGAGGATGCTCAAGGAGCAGGAAGGGAAGCTCTTGATCGACTCCTTCGTCACCCACTGCGGTGACGACCTCGAGTTGATAATGACTCATACCCGCGGAGAGGACAACGAGGAGATCCATGCCCTGGCCTGGAAGGTATTCCAGGAGTGCACGAAGATGGCAAAGGAGATGAAGCTCTACGGGGCCGGCCAGGACATCCTGTCCGATGCGTTCTCCGGAAACGTGAAAGGCATGGGACCGGGCGTTGCAGAGATGGAGTTCGAAGAGCGCGGTTCGGACCCGGTCCTGCTCTTCATGGCCGACAAGACCGAGCCCGGGGCGTGGAACTTCTACCTCTACAAGATATTCGCAGACCCGTTCAATACGTCAGGGCTGGTCATCGATCCCTCGATGCACGAAGGGTTCATTTTCGAGGTCCATGACGTCATCGAGAAGAGGAAGGTCGAGTTCAGGACTCCGGAGGAGATCTACAGCCTCCTCGCCTACATCGGGGCGCCGTCGCGGTATGTCATCAAGTCTGTCCGCAGGAAGGACGGCGTCATTGCTGCCTCCACGAGCACGCAGAGGCTCTCCCTGATCGCCGGAAAGTACGTCGGGAAGGACGACCCTGTCATGATAATCCGCGGGCAGAGCGGCCTTCCCGCCGTCGGGGAGATCCTCGACCCCTTTGCCACCCCGATCATCGTCGCCGGCTGGATGCGGGGGTCCCACCACGGCCCCTTCATGCCGGTCGGGCTCCCGGATGCGAATTGCACGCGCTTCGACGGACCCCCGCGTGTCATCTGCCTCGGTTTCCAGGTCTGCAACGGGAATCTGATCGGCCCGGCCGACATGTTCGATGACCCTGCGTTCGACCGGGTCAGGGAGAGGTGCAACGAACTTGCCGATATCCTGCGGGCCCACGGGCCGTTCGAGCCACACCGCCTCTCTCTCAGCGAGATGGAGTACACGACCCTCCCGACGGTCGAAAAGACCCTCAGGAGCCGTTGGGTGCCGATTGGCGGGTGAGGCCCCCAACCCTCCCTTTTCGCCTGTAAGGGCTCGTCTGAAAACCAATAAATACCGGCACTCCCCAATAAGTGGCAGATGGTGAACGGTATCGTATTGCCTATCAAGAAGGTCTTTTCTCTGGTGGATTCGAGAATCGTCGTGGAGATCAAGGATGACCAGCGCAAGCTCCAGGGACGCCTGGTGGCTGTTGACGAGTATCTCAACATCCACATGGATGACACCACCGAGTATGTGAACGACGTGCGGGGGAGGACGCTTGGGACCGTTGTCATCCGTGGCAACAACATCCTCTCTATCCAGCCGCAGGTCTGAAGCATTCCATTGGATTGTCTGATTTATGACCAAGACCGCAGAAGATGCACTCAAGGTGATTCAGTCCCACCCCGAGGGTGTCCTGCAGAGTGACCTCTGGAAGATACTCGGCGTCGACAGCCGGAAGTGTTCCCGCCTCGTCAAGAAGCTGCTGGATGACGGCCTGATCGAGCGGGTCGAGTTCCGGAAGGAAGGGATAAAGACCTTCGTTCTGAAGGCGGTCCGCTGCCCGGTCGACCCGGGCCTCCTCCTCGCGGGCGAGGAGCTGGTCCCGTGCATCGGGTGCGACCTCGAGTGCCACATGGAGGAGTGCCCCCGCCTCCTCGACTGGATGTACCAGCTGGCAATTTCCGATGCTGAGAAGTGAGGGGACTTCTTATCCTTTTGATACAATCGGGTTATTCGCTCCTTTGATTGGGTAAGTAAGTATGAATGGGGGTTGCCAAGTACCTGGTGTGATGTACAATGTCGTTCTCGATGGCGGACCTGCTGAGTTTCATTTCTGATTTATCGAAAAATATGTTACCAGTGACAGCTCAGATACCTTGCTATTGATGAGATCTCAACCGATCTTATGAAACGACCAAAAAAAAATTGTCATCCAGGCATCCCATCCCTTCTCCACTCCTGCCTCTGCATGCCCCCTTTCCGCTGGCTGGGCATGGAATTGACTGCGCTTTTTCGTCCCGGAGAAGGGACGAATCTTTTTCATTGGCTAGATAATGAAACATGTGGTTCAAAATATAATCAATGAGGTCATCCTTTGTCTCGAAAACGAAGATCTTCATGCCAGGGCACTCTCAGGTCTCCTGGGGGTCAGCTATATCACCATTGGCTGGAAGCTCATGGATCTCAGGAAGGAGAATGCCGTTGATTTTTCCATGAAGGGAAAAAACAAGGTCTTCTTCCTGAAAAGGACGGTGGAAGAGAGAAATGCGGCCATGATGGCCGAGATCTACCGGCAGCCCCGGTCCGCCCCTCGGTGGAAGCGCTCATCAGAACCGCCGGGGTTTTCAATGCAGTTCTCCTCGATAAGATCGAAAGGCTGACAAAAGAGGATATTGAGAGATATCGCGCCCGGCTCCTGGCCCTCCTCGAATGAAGGGGTCCCTTCCCCAATCGATTCCCATTCGTAGAAGCGAAGGGGATCGGGATCAATCACGGCCACCGCCCAGTCCACCATCCCTGGCCTCTGCGTGCTCTCCGTTCATCGCCGAGCGAGAGGCTACCTGGTGATTACCCCCCTCCCCCGCGATTGTGCCAGGGAACTCGACTCCGGATCTGCAAGATCATCACCCTTTTCCTTCGCGATCGCGTACCAGTGATGCGTGGACATCTTCACCCATGCAGTCGCCATCGCGGTGATCCTCTTTGCCACGGGCAATACAGCGTTCATACCGTTCGGCGTCCTTGGGGCTGTTATAATCGATACCGACATGGCCTGGATCTCCATCGCCCGCCGGAACCCCTCCCTCTATCTCCTTCACCATGCCGGGTTTTCCCACAGTTTCTTCGGGGCGATGGTCCTCTCGGCAATATCGTTCGGAACGACTTTCGCCCTCTCCTCCGCCGGCTTGCTGCCGGTGACCATAACCGGAGCGATCCTCGTCCCGGCCTTCGCGGCTGTGCTCGCCGGTGCGTACCTCCACCTGTTCCTGGACTGGCTGGCAGCCCCCGGACTGCCCCTCCTGTATCCCCTGACCGAGAGGAGGTTTGGCCTCGCCATGACCCCGATGCCCCTCTACTTCCTGATCACGCTCCTCTCACTCGGTTCGATCGGGTTCGTCTTCTTCCGGGGTCTCACGATGGATCTGGCAGTGGCCTTCGGGGCGGTGTTGGCGGGCATCGTCCTCATCTGTGCAGTGCTGAAATGGCTGGTTCACCGCAGGGTCGCCGGGAGGTCCTATTACGCGCTCCATCCCTCCCAGTGGGTCGTGATACAGGAGGAGGATCCCTCGTACCGGGTCATCGTGTATGACGTCTTCCGGGGAATCGCCAGTGAACAGACGTTCGGGAAATACCGGGACATCACGCCCGAAGAGGCCCGTTTGTACGACAGCCCGGAACTCAGGCGCCACAGGTACTATTCCTACATATCCATCGCTGAACGGAACGATGGCGAAGTCAGGTTCCACGACCCGGTCCGGGAACAGGGTCTCCTCACCTATCCGCCTTGGTACCCGTCGGTCCGTTTTGGTGCAGCGACTGCAGGGGAACCCAAAAGAAGTTCGCCGGGATAGTGGGGAGGATGACCCCCGGACACTCGGTCCAGTCTCCAACTACGGGCAGTCGAGAGGAGAGGCTATTGAAATGGAGTCTGCCCGTTTTTTTGCAGAGAACCAGGAGCATGTCAAATTAGGCTCTTCGTTATTTCGAGCGGGTATTCGAGTAAGAGTGGGAGTCGCCGCCCCACGCCCCCAGTGCGATGCACCCCGCCGCCCCCGAAGGGCGCCCCGGGGGCGGTTCAGCAAGCGGTATCGCATCCCCTTTTACTGCATACACCAATGCATGAGTGCATGAAGACCATCACCATCCGGGATGAGACCCACAAGGCCCTCGTGACGCTGAAAGAGGAGGGAGACAGCTTCAGCGATGTCATCGACCGGCTCATCGAGGACAAGACCGGCGACATCAGCAGGTTCGCGGGGG
>JAKPSJ010000132.1 GCA_029555345.1 Methanobacteriota archaeon
AGGACCCTGATCATTCCAGGGCTCGCTGCACGGATCAGCGGCGACACGGAGGAGGCGACAGGCTGGAAGGTGCTCGTCGGCCCGAAAGACTCGTCAGGCATCGCCGCTTTCATCAGGGACCGCTGGCCCGGGCCATCCTAGAGACTTGCGGGGCAGGTCCAAGGACGGCGAGCGAGAGCGTAGTCATCGGAAGCCCTGCAAACGGCATAGATCAATGGAGCGATCGAATGCATGGATGACTCAGTAACGGTTGTGTTCCACCCCCTCAACGTAGTCGTCAGCGTCCCCAGGTACTCTTCGGTCCTGGACGCGATCAGGAGTGCCGGCATCCAGTTCGAGAGCATCTGCGGTGGAAAGGGAGAATGCAGAAAATGCAGGGTGATCTATACACGCGGTGATTGCACTGCGGGCTCGCCGGAGAGCACCAGGGGGCTCTCGAAGGCCGAGGTCGAGCAGCAGGTCTGTCTCGCCTGCCGTACGGTCCTCCTCGGGGACTGTGAATTTTTCGTCCCTGTCGAGAGCAGGATCGATGCCCCGAAGATCCTCCACGGTACCCTCCGGGACGACATGAAAGGCACTCCATCCGTGATGAAGTTCCGGGTGGGTTTCGACTCCTGGACCCTGCCTGTAGGAGAGGGCCGGCGTTCGTTCCGTCTTCTTGGATATACGGGGAAACGTCCGCATATACCGCCCGACATCTACCAGCGCCTGGCTTCTGCTGACGGACCCTGCACGGTCACCGTCTCGAACACGGGAGTATACCCGGAAATTATCGCGGTCGAGGCCGGGGATACCACTGCTGGCACGTATGGCCTCGCCATCGATCTCGGAACGACGACAGTGGTGGGAATGCTGGTGAACCTGGCAGAGATGAGATCGTATTCCCAGGCATCGACGCTGAACCGCCAGATAACCTATGGCGAGGAACTCGTGACGAGGCTTGCGTTCGCGAGGGAACCCGGCGGCCTGGAAAAGATGCAGGCGGCAGCGGTCGAGAGTGTCAATACCGTTATCGACCAGTTGGCCACTTCGGGCGGCATCGGGGGCGGGTCTATACATGACGTGTGCGTTGCAGGGAACACGGTGATGCAGTACCTCTTCTCCGGCCGGGACCCTCGCGGCCTCGAGATGGTCGATGCGGTCATCGACCGGAGGCCCATCATCAAAAAAGCCAGGGACCTTGGCCTGCACGTGAACCCGGAGGCATATATCTACTGTCTGCCCAACGTGAGCCGGTTCGTGGGGGGAGACGCGGTCGGCGACGTGATCGTCTCGACCATGCACAGGTCAGGGGATATCTCGCTCCTGATCGACCTGGGGACGAATGGGGAGATTATCATGGGGAACGACGTGTGGCTCGCATCGGTCTCCTGTGCGTCGGGCCCCGCATTCGAAGGCGGAGGCATCGGCCATGGGATGAGGGCAATGCGGGGTGCAATCGAGCACGTCACGATCGATCCGAAGACCGGTACCGCGTCCTGTGTCACCATCGGGAACGAGCCCCCGAGGGGACTGTGCGGTTCCGGGATCATCGACGCAGCGGCCGAGATGGCAGCCGCCGGGATCCTCGATTTCACCGGGAAACTGGTAGAGGGAAAGCCCAATGTCCGGCCCGGTGAACACGGCCTCGAATACGTGCTGGTACCGAAAGATCAGTCGGGAACCGGCCGCGACATCGTCCTTTCAGCACGGGACATGATGTACCTCATGGATTCGAAGGCTGCGGTTTGCGGGGCGATCGGCGTCCTCATGAAGAAGTACAGGGTACGCGTCGAGGACGTCCGGCATCTCTACCTTGCAGGTGCGTTCGGTTCGTACACTGACAGCAGGAACCTCATCCGGTTCGGTATCATCCCCAATTTTTTCAATGCGGAGGTCTACCCGCTGGGGAACGGCTCCCTGGCCGG
This sequence comes from Methanobacteriota archaeon, assembly GCA_029555345.1. Taxonomy (GTDB): domain Archaea; phylum Halobacteriota; class Methanomicrobia; order Methanomicrobiales; family Methanospirillaceae; genus Methanolinea_A. Next base: position 1,908 of record JAKPSJ010000132.1, read on the forward strand.
TGCAGCAGCGGCACTCGTCTCGACAGAACGGAGAAAGGAAGCGGAGGCCGTCGCAGAAAAAATGGTGTACATCGATCTCCTCGTCGATGTGGATTTCATCGAAGAATATACCGCTGCCCTGTACATCCCGGGGAAAAAGGAATTGTTCCCGGAATAAGAGAGACCCGGGATCTCGATGCCGCCCCCAAGTCGTTTCATTCGACAAAGGCATGGTCAAAAAGCCAGGGAATATTTGCCATCGGCAAGGCCTCAATCCCGGACTATCGCGAAAACCGAACGACTGATTTGGCATGGAGACTGCATCCGCATTTTTTCGCCGGAGGGGTCTGTGAATGCAGGTTATCATACGAATTTTCGAAGTGGATGCGAGGATTCCACGATTTCATGCAATGGAAAAGGTCGTGGCACCGGTACAGTGAGATCGAGCCATGGTGCAGAATCAATGATGACGAACCTGCTCGTGCTTCCCGGCAGGCGTCTCCTCCCCCGGGATCCCACGGGAATACGCGGGATTTGCTGCGTTCGGAAGGTTAATCGGTGAAAAAAATATGTATCTCCTATTGAATGACGAGTGACGACATTGAATCCGGTGACGAGATGCTATCGTCCACGATGGCAAGCATCGAACGATGGCTCGGGAACCCGCTCACCCGGGCTCTCCTCGGTTGGTTTACATCCGACTGCAAGACCTGTGGGAGCCGGTTCGATGTGGCACTTGACAGGTTTACAGGACAGAGAGACATTTCGCCCTGTCCATCCTGCCTTCTTGCCTCGTGGCTGGTCGGCCTTACCATACGGAGGAGCGGGAAGATCTTCGGTGTCAGCGACGACCTCCTGAAGGAAGGTCTTCATGCCCCCTACCTGAGGCGGGGGCTTTCGACCGTGGTCAGGGGTATTGCACGTTATGGGATTACCCGTCCGCAGAAGGTGAACGCCCCTTTCCTCATCGTGTGGGACATCACGCACAGGTGCAACCTCCGGTGCGCCCACTGCTACCAGGACGCGAGGAAGGCGCTCCCTGGCGAGTTGAATACAGAAGAAGCGAAGAAGGTCCTGGACGAGCTCGCGGCTGCCGGCGTCGTTGCCATCGCATTCTCCGGCGGCGAACCGCTCATGCGCCCGGATATCCGGGACATCATCAGGTATGCAAAGGAGAAGAGCTTCTTCGTCTCCCTTGCCAGCAACGGGACCCTGATCGACGATGCCCTCGCAGGAGAGCTCGTCGCACTGGGCCTGGACTACATCGAGATATCCCTCGACGCAGCGAATGCTGCTCACCATGACTCCTTCAGGGGAGTCCACGGTGCGTTCGATCGCACGGTCGCCGGGATACGGGCGTGTGTCAGGGCCGGGATCGACACGGGGATCGCGACCACGGTGACAGCCAGGACCGTCGACCAGGTGCCGGCAATCCACGCTCTTGCAGCGTCCCTGGGTGTAAACAGGATGATGTGTTTCAACTTCGTCCCGACCGGGAGGGGAGTGGAGATGGTCGACCAGGACATCACCCCGGACCAGCGCGAGGCACTGCACAAGTGGATCCTTGAAATGGACCACAGCGGGAAGAACCCCGTGATCCTCTCGACTGCGCCGCAGTTCGCACGCGTCGCCGTCGAGGAGGAGGGCGGCGGAGGAATCCCTGTCGCTCATTTCTATGCGGGGAATGGCCTCGAAGGAAAGACCGCGGCACTCGCGGAGTTCATCGGGGGTTGCGGTGCAGGAAGGATCTACTGCAGCATCGAGCCCGAGGGGACCGTCCAGCCCTGCGTCTTCCTGCCCATATCTGTCGGGAATCTGCGGAACGCCACATTCGAAGAGATCTGGCACAATTCGGAGGTTTTTGTCCGTCTCCGTTCACGCGACGACCTGCAGGGGAACTGCGGGGAGTGCCGGAACCGGCTTCTGTGCGGGGGGTGCCGGGCCAGGGCGTATGCCTATTTTGGTGATATCAAGGCCATGGACCCGGGGTGCATAAGGAACAAGAAATACCGGAATTCGCTCCCTCGAAAGGCGGAGACTCCTCCTCCCCCCACTCGCGACCAGAAGGGCATGGGCGTTTCTCCCAGGATGTGATGCAGGCCCGGCAGGACGGAGGATCTCGTATCTGTTGGACGACGCCATGAGCTCCCGATGCCGCCTGCACCTCGGGGGGCATTCACCTTCCCATGCCCTAAGTGACGGGATGTGGCGAAGGATCGCGTTAGTTGCCCGGAACGCGTGAGTCGAATTGATGAGAATCCATGAGAAATAGTGAGAACGAGTGAATGGATTTTTCCCTATGGTGATGACACAATGCCCATGAAAAAACCGTGGTTATGGACACAACGCCACTTCGTGACCACTTGGACAATCTTCACCTCAGCCGTTCTCATGGCGCTTGCAATCGATCTCCCTCCGCGTGGGCCATGCATGGTAAAAGGATATGCAGGAGGTCATTCCCTGGTGCATGACGAACGGGATGGAGAAATATCCTTCATGAAATGCAATGACGGCTTCCTGAATCCCGATGGAAATCCCCACGTGGCATGCCAGGGATACCCTTCATGAGCGCATCCCCTGATACAGGGAGCACCTCTGCGGACCGCAGGCGCATCCTTTTCATCGCACTCGTCGCGTCGTTCCTCACCCCGTTCATGAGCTCGTCCGTCAATATCGCTCTCCCTGCCATAGGGGCCGAGCTGGGAGCAGATGCCGTCCTCCTCGGGTGGATCCCGACGTCGTTCGTCCTTGCCTCTGCGATCTTTCTCATCCCCATGGGCAGGCTTGCAGACATCCATGGCATGCGCCGTGTGTTCTTTCCCGGGATCATCATCTTCACTGCAGGGACACTCCTCTGTGCGTTCTCCTGGTCGACTCCCCTGCTGATCGGTTTCCGGATGTTCCAGGGACTCGGGAATGCCATGATCTTCTCGACCTCGGTCGCTGCACTCACAGCAGCATACCCCCCGGAAAAGAGGGGTGCAGTGCTCGGGATAAGCGTGGCGGTCACCTACATCGGGCTCTCGGCAGGCCCGGTGCTCGGTGGCGTGATGACCCATAACTTCGGGTGGCGCAGTATTTTCTATGGCGTGATACCGCTCGAGGTGATCGTCATCCTTCTCCTCCTCGTGGACAGGAAGGAGTGGAGCGAGAGGCTCCCCGAAGAGTTCGACTTTGCCGGGTCGGCCATGTACGGCCTCCTCCTCCTCTCCCTGATGTACGGCCTCTTTCTCCTGCCGGGGCCCGAAGGACTCATCTGGATAGCGTGCACTGTCCCCCTCGCTGCTATCCTCGCCGCCTGGGAGACGCGCACCAAAAACCCCCTCCTCGATCTCAGGCTCTTCTGGCACAACCGCGTCTTTGCATTCTCGAACGTCGCCACGGTCATCAATTACTGTGCGACGTTCGCAGTCGGGTTCCTCCTTGCCCTTTACCTCCAGTTCAACAGGGGCCTCGACCCACAGGCGGCAGGGCTTGTCCTTGCAGCTCAGCCTGTCGTGCAGGCTGTGTTCTCTCCTGCAGCCGGACGGCTCTCGGACCGCGTAGAGCCCGGCATCGTCGCATCGGCAGGGATGGGTGTCACGGCCGTGGGCCTGTTCTGCCTTGTGCTCATCACGGAAACGACACCTGTCGCTTTCATCGTCGCGTCCCTCGCCGTCCTCGGTCTCGGCTTCGCACTGTTCTCATCACCGAACACCAATGCGATCATGAGTTCGGTGGGCAGGGAGGCCCTCGGAATTGCATCCGCAACGGTCGCCACCTCCCGCCAGGTCGGGATGATGCTGTCGCTCGGCATCGCCATGACGATCTTTTCGGTCATCATCGGCCGGGTCCAGATCTCGCCAGAAAACCACGTGCAACTCATGGCGAGCGTGCAGGTAGCGTTCGGGATTTTTGCAGTACTCTGTGTGGCAGGTATCTACTTCTCCATGGCGAGGGGAAAAGTCCGGGAGAAAAACGGAGGGCCCGGGGATGCATGAGATTTTCCCGTCGGGACACATTCTCCGTTCGAGGGAGCGGGCCACCAACGCGTAAAAAAGTAGCACTCCATCGCGGGACGGGTGATGTCCCGAGGGCTCGTACATCCTGCTGTAGAAAATGCCGGGGGGGGTCTCTTTTCCCATGGAAAAAGCCCTGGGGCAGGGTGATTCCAGGGGAAAGGGGGATCCCCGTCCTCACACGCTTATGAAGGTGTCAGGGAACTGCACGGTCTTTTCGAGGGACGTGACGCGGGTCTTCAGGACGAGCGTGTGACCGACACACCTGGTCGCCAGGAAACCGCAATCGGCATTGACCTGCACAGTCTCCGTCCGCGAAGACCCTCCAGCCATGTCCCCGATGCACCTCTCTACGGATGGCCCGGAATTGATGGGGATCCTCTCGTTGGCATCGTTGAACAACTCGATCACGACGCAGACGGAATGGGCCGTCTCATCGCCAGTGTTCGTGATGGTCGCCGTCGTCTCCCGGCAGGTCAGGCCGCAGCTGACAGGCGCCCCTGCATCCAGGGTGAATGCAACGGGTCTTTGGGTGGGAGTGGGTGCCAGCGTCGGTGCACGGGCGGTTACCGCCCCCGCCGGAGCTGGAACGGTCCTCGTTTCCGGGCCGGGTACCGGTGTTGCCGTGGACTGGGGAGTGCCAGGACCACCGGGACCGCCACCGGGCAGGGATGTCTTACCGCCACCTGCCGCGGCCTCGCCCTGCAGCAGGAGGCAGGCGCAAATGACCACGAGAACAGCCACAGCGATGCACGCTGCCACTCGCAGGGCCCTGCGGGATATTGCCATTGCCTCGCTGTTTGGATGCATGCAAGGATGAATATTCCTGTGCCGCCCACGCAAGGGCTCCGGGGACAACCGTCGACCATTGGACGCCCCGGAGATCATCGGAAGCACGGAGTATTTAAATCGGGAAGATAAAAACTTCGGAGTGGAAATTTTCTCCCAGGACCTGAACAGGAGGCGGAAACGATAATGGCATCCGTGATCGAAGCGAGGGAACTCTCGAAGTCATTCGGAGAAGTCACGGCATTGGACCGTGTCTCCCTGTCCGTCGGGGAGGGGGCTCTCTTTGGACTCCTCGGACCGAACGGCTCCGGTAAGACGACAATGATAAAGGTGCTGACGGGCCAGATCCGGCCGACATCCGGTTCGGCAACGGTGCTTGGCATCGACGCGGAGAAAGAGGGGATAAAGGTGAGAGAACGGGTAGGCATCATCCCAGAACAGGAATCTCCACCCAGTTTCCTGACCGCAATGGAATACCTGGAGTTCGTCGGGGCCGTTCGGAAAATTCCAGACATTGGTGAACGGGCAGAAAAGTGGTTCGACCTCCTCGAATTCAGGGATAAGAAGGACGTGCTCTGCAAGGATCTCTCGAGAGGGACGCGGCAGAAGCTCATGTTCGCCCAGGCGTTCATCCACGAACCCGTCCTCGCCCTGATCGACGAGCCCCTCATCAACCTCGACCCCATCATGCAGGACGTGGTCAAGGAATTCCTTGCCGGCTATGTCAGGAAGGGCAACACGGTCTTTCTCTCCACGCATATCCTCGAGGTCGCCGAAGACATCTGCTCCGGGATTGCCATCCTGCACAAGGGGAAACTCCTCCATTCGGGACCGCTCGCCGACCTGACTGCGAGGGGCGAGCACCTCCCCGAGTTCTTCCTCTCGCTCGTCCGGAAGGGTCGCCATGCCTGATCTCTTCATCAACCTCGTGAAGGAGGAGTGGAGGACCCATTCCACGATGTTCGGGAGCATCTCCTTTGCCCTATTCCCAGTGATGATATTCGGGATAGTGTTCATGGGCTCGTTCCTCGTCCCCTTCCTCTCTGCCACGATCCCGGCAGGAGACCTTGCGTTGCTTGCCCATGCCATGTTCCTCCTCCTCGGGTTCATGGTCGGTGGTTTCGGGCTCCTCGGGAACGAGATGATGAACAGGAGGTTCGGCCAGGCAAGTCTCCTCGTGTATTCCGCACGGAGCCTGCCACTTTCGGAGCGGTTCATCTTCGCGAACTTCGTCCTGAAGGACATCGTCTACTACTTCTTCCTCTGGGTCTTCCCCTTCGGGGCAGGGTACATCGCAGCCTCGCCTTTTTCGGGTGTCCCCCTCTCGCGGGGGCTCCTCCTCCTCCTCACGCTCTCGCTGGCATTCCTCCTCGGCCTCTGCGTCGTGTTCATCCTCTCGTCTCTCTACGTCAGGTCACGGGCAGCCTGCCTCCTCGTGGTCGTCTGTTCTGCAGTGGCGGCCACAGTATTTGCAGCCTGGTCCGGTACGAACCCCGCGCTTCTCTTCCCTCCGTATCTCCTCTACACGGCATTCTCATGGGTGGCACTCCTCGGGACAGTCATAGCGATTGCAGCCATGTTTGCCGTGTCGGTCCTCCTCTTCACCCCCGAATCGCAGGGCTCCACGAAGACATACAGGAACGTGCTTGGACGCCTCGCGAGGTCCCTCTCGTTCCTCCCCAGATCGCCCCTGGTCGCAAAGGACCTGCTCGACCTCTCCCGCAGCGGCATCGGCATCGGCCAGGCCCTCTTCTCCTTCCTGATACCCCTCGTTGCGATCTGGTTCTTCCTCTCGCTCCTCCAAAACTCCCTCCCACCCCACGGGCTGATCGCCATATTCAGCCTCACCGCCGGCATCATCGCCTCGACCATCTACACGTGGGTGACGGAGTTCGATTCTTTCGGGCCTTATGCCTGTCTCCCTGTCGCAGTCAGCACCCTCATATCCAGCAAGATGACCACGTTCCTGCTCCTGCAGGTCCTCCCCGCAGTGTTCATCGGGGCAGTCGCATGCATCACCGGGAGCCCTGGGCTGGCAGGGCCGGCCATCGTGCTCTGCCTCTCGATCTCGATCTACGCCGCCTGCGTGATGGCGTACCTCTGCGGGCTCTCCCCGAGCGTGCTCGTCTACGACGTGCGGGTGCTCTTCACCTATCTCCTCCTGGACGGGGTGGCACTCGTCCTCCTTGCGGCTCTCTCGTTTGCCAACTCCCTGTATGGTCTCCTCTCGGTGTTCCTCCTCGTCCCCGCTTACCTCTTTGCCAGGGCAGCAGGAGCCCGGTGGGATGCCCGGGACCCCGGAGGGTTGTGAAAGGGGCCTCCCCCAACTTTTGCCTGCCTGGTTGGGAAGGGGCCCCTCCCCGGCCTGATCAGCCATCGGTCCACGTCTTTTTAGACGACCCCTGTCGTGCGGACCACGTCTTGCAGGAGACTATTCCAATGGAATGGCTGGAATCGGGTAGACCTTGTAGCGCACCCCAAAAATGGAAGGAACACACTCTTTATCAGCAAGTTGGATCTATCTCTCGGATGATAACTATCTCATCGCACCGTCCCCCCCTGCAGGAAGGGGTGGCAGGACCAACACGCCGGGGCATTCGCAGGGACCCTGCATCGGGGTCGGACCGCCAACCATGCAAACGTGAAAAAATGAAAGGATCGCGTTCACCATGACAGGAGAGAAGAAACCACAAATTGTCAGGGAAAAGGTCGACGTGTGCGAGCTTGACCGTGCACGCCTGTCCCTGATGAACCCTGCTCTCATCGAGCAGAAGCGGGAGAGCCGGACTTTCGACGAGACTGCCAAGCCATTCATCGAGCACACGATGAAGGAGGGGATAGAGACAGTCTGGGACAGGTACGAGATGCAGCAGCCCGAGTGCAAGTATTGTGCCGCAGGGCTCTCCTGCCAGAGGTGTGCCATGGGTCCGTGCCGGATCATCCCTCCGCACCGCGTCCGGGGTGTCTGCGGGGCGGATGCCGACCTGATAGTCGCAAGGAACCTGCTCGACCAGCTCGCGACGGGGGCAGCAGCCCACTCGGACCACGGGAGAGAGATCGTCCTGACGCTCTACGGCATCGGGAAAGGCACGGTTGGCGATTACACGATATCAGACCCTGAGAAGCTGAGGAGACTCGCCAGCGAATACGGGATCGAAACATCCGGGAAAGATGACAAGGGGCTCGCGCTCGAGCTCGGGGCTGCCATGCTCGAGGAATTCGGAAGCGTGAAGGACTCCCTCCGGATAGCAGAACGTGCACCCCCGGCAACGAGGGAGGCCTGGAAGAAGGCGGGCATCGCCCCGAGGGGGATCGACCGGGAAGTGGTCGACGCGATGCACAGGGTCCAGATGGGCGTCGCTGCAGACTATGCGAATGCCCTCCTCCACGGCCTTCGGACCGCCCTTTCGGACGGATGGGGGGGCTCGAGTCTCGCCACCGAGGTCTCTGACATCCTCTTCGGGACTCCCAGGCCGAACGAGTCCCTCGTGAACCTGGGTGTCGTGAAGAAGGACCATGTCAACATCTCGCTGCACGGCCACAACCCCATGCTGTCAGAGATGGTCGTCCGGGCAGC
>JAKPSJ010000012.1 GCA_029555345.1 Methanobacteriota archaeon
GAACTCGAGAGGGGTGCAGTCTACGTCCGTTACGGCATCTTTGCGATCAGCGTCGCGACGCTGTACGACGCCTTCGTCGAGGGTGTCCCCCCGCTCGTCTACGCGTCGCCAGGCGGCCTCTACGTCAACATCAACGGCGACGTGCTGCGCGAGCTCCGCGAGAGGAGGAACCTCTCGCTCGGAGACCTGGGCTCCATGCTGGGGGTCTCGCGGCGGACGATCTCCAAGTACGAGGGCGGGATGGGGACGACGCTCGATATCGCCCAGAAGATCGAGGAGATCTTCGATGCACCGCTCGTCCTGGCCATCGACCTCCTCGCCTACAAACCGATCTTTTCAGAGGAGGAGGAGAGACCCGAGGAGACGCCCATGGATTTCCTAGAGAGGATCGGGGTCAAGCTCCACGCGATGCACAGGGCACCGTTCCAGGCCCTCATCGAGATATCGGACGAGTCCATCCTCACCGGGTACGGCGCCTCCCAGAAGGTCGTCAAGCGCGCTGCACTGATTGGGAACATCTCCCAGGTCGCGGGGATGCACGCGATGTGCGTCCTCACGGATTACGAGAAGCAGAAGAAGATCGGGAAGACCCTCGTCATCGGCGAACGGCGCCTCCAGGCGCTCCAGGATGGGAAAGAACTGATCGAACTCGTTTGTGAATAAAAATTTTTATATAGAACCATAAACCAATTTTATCGCTACAAGTGGTGAATAGCAATGTCACAGCAACTCGGAGGACAACCGATTCTCATCCTGAAAGAGGGAAGTTCACGCACCCGTGGACGTGATGCACAGGGCATGAATATCGCTGCCGCGAAGGCAGTGGCAAACGCCGTCCGGACCACTCTCGGCCCGAAGGGCATGGACAAGATGCTCGTCGACACCATTGGCGACGTCGTGATCACGAACGACGGCGTGACCATCTTGAAAGAGATGGACATCGAGCACCCGGCCGCGAAGATGATGGTCGAGATCGCCAAGACCCAGGACGACGAGGTCGGCGACGGGACGACGACCGCCGTGGTCATTGCCGGGGAGCTCCTGAAGAAGGCAGAGGACCTCCTCGAGCAGGACGTCCACCCGACCGTGATCGCCCAGGGATACAGGCAGGCTGCAGAGAAGGCCCAGGAGATCCTGCAGAATATCGCGGTCACCATCAAGCCGAAGGACACCGCGATGCTGAAGAAGATCGCAGAGACCGCGATGACCGGAAAGGGTGCCGAGGGCTCCCGCGAAAAGATCTGTGACCTCGTCGTCCGGGCCGTCACCATGGTCGCCGAAGAAGACGGCACCGTGGACAAGGACTACATCAAGGTCGAGAAGAAGGTGGGGGGCTCCATCGATGACTGCGAGATCATCGAGGGCGTCGTCATCGACAAGGAGCGGGTCCACCCAGGGATGCCCAAGAAGGTGACGAACGCGAAGATCCTCCTCCTGAACGCACCCGTCGAGTTCAAGAAGACCGAGGTCGACGCCGAGATCAACATCACGAGCCCGGACCAGCTCCAGGCGTTCCTCGACGAGGAGGAGCGGATGATCAAGAACATCGTCGACAAGATCGTCGCATCCGGGGCGAACGTCCTCTTCTGTCAGAAAGGGATCGACGACATCGCCCAGCACTACCTGGCCAAGGCAGGGATCCTTGCGATCCGCCGGGTCAAGAAGAGCGACATGGAGAAGCTCGTGCGTGCGACCGGCGGGAGCATGGTCTCGAGCATCGACGCCATCGCGAAGGACGAGCTCGGGTATGCAGGCCTCGTCGAGGAGCGCAAGGTCTCTGGCGAGGAGATGATCTATGTCGAGGAATGCAAGAACCCCAAGGCTGTCACGATCATGGTCCGCGGCGGGACAGAGCACGTGGTGGACGAACTCGAGCGTGCCATCGAGGACGCGCTCCGCGTCGTCTCCGTGGTGTACGAGGACAAGAAACTCGTTTCCGGCGGTGGAGCACCCGAGATCGAGCTCTCGCTGCGCCTGCGGGAGTATGCAGCGACTGTCGGCGGCCGCGCCCAGCTCGCCATCGAGGCCTTTGCAAACGCCCTCGAGATAATCCCCCGGACCCTTGCCGAGAATGCAGGTCTCGACCCGATCGACATGCTCGTCGAGCTCCGGGCGGCCCACGAGAAGGGCAAGAAGACCTTCGGTCTCAACGTCTTCGAGGGCAAGGCCGAGGACATGCTCAAGTCAGGTGTCGTCGAGCCCCTCAAGGTCAAGACACAGGCTGTCGCCAGCGCCGCCGAAGCAGCAACGATGATCCTCCGCATCGACGACGTGATCGCCGCGTCCAAGAGTGCACCGCCCGCAGGCGGGCCGCAGGGTGGCCCCGGTGAGATGGGTGGAATGGGCGGTATGGGCGGCGACATGGGCGATTTCTGAAGGGAAAAACCCGCCAACCCATCACCATACTTTTCTTCCCCGGCCTTTCCCGCCAGGGTCAAAACCGACTCCTCGCAGGACCGGTCGATCTTCACACGCTACAGGACAACGTTTTCCATTCCAGAAAAGAGTCGGGCCATTCCACCTGCAGAAACTGCAGGTTCACGCACTTTCAGGGAGCCCGGCTCGAGGGCATAGCCTGTGCCACGCATTGGGCGAGGAGAGATGGAGGGCTACTTGTCCTCTCTCTCCATGGATACTGCCTTTTTCGGGCACTCGTTCGCGCAGATGCCGCAGCCCTTGCAGAAGTCGTAATCGATCGCGAGGTCTTCGCTGATCGCAGCCTCGGGACAGTACATCGCGCAGAGCCCGCAGGCATTGCACTTCTCCCGGTCGATCAGGGGACTGAAAACGCGCCAGGACCCGGTCTTCCCGCAGGCACCGGTCACCGGGCGGCTGATGGCGAGGCGGCGGCGCTGACTCATGCGGCCAGCTCCCTGTAAGCCGCCTCTGCGGCAGACACGTTCCTCGGGTCAGAGAACATCTCCCTGATGGCAGATTTTGCAGATTCCATGGAAATTATCCCCATCTTTGCAAGAGCGCCGAGCACAGCCGTGTTGAGGATCGGGCTGCCGGCGACCTCGAGTTTCTCCCGGAGCGCGATCCCCGTCAGGTCGACGGAACAGGCCGGGTGCCCGCCCATGTCCCGAGGTTCCCTCGCGTTGACGAGGACGCGCCCTCCCGGCTTGATTCCCTGCAGCACGTCGACGACGTCCATCACGCTCGGGTCGAGCACGATGACGAGGTCAGGTTTCCGGATCTGGCTGGAGATACGGATGGGGGAACCGTCGATACGCACGAACGAGACGACCGGCGCCCCGCGGCGCTCTGCGCCGTAGAACGGGAAGGCAGTGGCATACTTCCCGTCGCGGACCGCCGCGAGCGCGAGCAGCCGTGCGGCAGTCACCCCTCCCTGGCCGCCGCGGGAGTGAATGCGGACCTCAAACATCGCCGTTCACCCCGAACCAGAACTCCTCGCCCGGCCTCCTCTCCCGGACGAACCCGGCGATGTCCTCGTACGTGACCTCCTGGCCACCGAGCCCTGCAATGACGCTGAAGGGCCTGGCACCTCCCGCCGCCGCGAGGCTCCCTGCCAGGACCCCGCCGAACCCGAACGAGTAGTCACGGTCGATGACGACGACGTCCCGCCCGGAAAGATCGAGCCGCGGGAAAGGCCGGAACCACCGGACCCGCATGCTGCCGGCCCGGATCCCCTCCCCCCGGAGGAGGTCGACGGCGACCTCCGCCTCCCTGCCCAGCGTCCCCATGGCAACGACGATGACCTCGGCGTCCTCGCACCTGTACTCCTCGGCCATGCCGTACTTCCTCCCGAAGGTCCTGGCGAACCGCTCCTGCGTCTCCCTGATCACCCCGGCGGAGTCCCGCATAGAGCGCTCGATGTCCCATCGCAGTTTGAAGTAGTCCTCGGGCCCGGTGAGAGTCCCGTACCCGCCGGGTGCGGCAGGGTCGATGGCGTGCGGGAGGTGGAGCGGCGGGATGAAGTCCCCGGCCCGGGCGACCTCGAATGGCTGCATCGTGTGCGAGAGGAGGAACCCGTCGAGGTTCACCATCACGGGGAGGAGGACTCTCTCGTCCTCCGCGATGGCAAACGCCATCAGGACGGCATCGAACGCCTCCTGGACAGATCCCACGTATACCTGGAGCCATCCGGAGTCCCTCTCCTGGATGGCGTCGGTATGCTCGGCCCAGATGTTCCACCCCGGACCCAGGGCGCGGTTCACGTTGGCCATGACGATCGGGAGGCGGGCCCCTGCCGCCCAGTTGACCATCTCGTGCATGTATTGCAGGCCCTGGGAACTCGTCGCCGTGAACGTCCGGGCCCCGGTCACGCTCGCCCCGATGCAGGCGGCCATTGCCGAGTGCTCGCTCTCCACGGGGATGTACTGGCTCCTGAGTTCTCCCGACGAGACGTATTCCGCTATCTGCTCCACGATCTCGGTCTGGGGCGTGATCGGGTACGCGGCAACGACGGCGGGTGCAGCCTCCTTCACTGCGGCGGCAACTGCCTTGTTCCCGGTTGCAACCGTCAGCATATGCCCTTCTCCTCCTTCTGGAGACGCTGCGCAAGTGCCGCTGCATCGTCCTTCATCCGCGAAACCGCTTCTGCGCTGATCCCCCCGAACCTGCCCTGTGCACGGAGGTACTCCTCGGCAGGGAGCGGTTTGACCATCGCTGCCTTGGATGGCCCGTTTATCGTCACCTTCCCCTGTTCGCGCTCGTACAGAACCCACATGCCGGTCCGGACGGCCAGCTTTCCCATCTCCACCGTCTTCTCGGTGGAGAACCGCCACCCCGGCGGGCAGGGGGAGAGGATATGGATGAATGTCGGCCCGCGGTACGAGAGGGCCTTCTCCACCTTCTGGAAGAGGTCCTTTGGGTATGCCGGGCACGCCGTCGCCATGTAGGGGGGCTTGTGGGCGGCGACGATTGCGTCGAGGTCTTTCTTGGGCTGCGTCTTGCCCGCGGGCGTGGTCGTCGTCCGGGCACCGAGCGGTGTCGCTCCCGAGCGCTGCATCCCGGTGTTCCCGTACGCCTCGTTGTCGTAGCAGATGTAGAGGAAGTCGGTGCCCCTCTCGAACGCGCCCGAGAGGGCCTGTATCCCTATGTCCACAGTCCCGCCGTCACCGGCATAGACGATGACATGCGTTTTTTTTCCGGCGGCACGGAGCGCCGTGCTCATCCCCGAGGCGCACGCGGCAGCCGAGGCAAACGCCACGTTGTAAACGGGGATGTTGAAAGCGGTGTTCGGATACGTGCCCTGTATCACGCTCGTGCAGCAGGCGGGGACGACGAGGATTGTATCGCGCCCCGCTGCCTTGAGGACGTAGCGGAGGGAGAGGGTGCCGCCGCAGCCGGCACATGCCGACGTGCACTTCAGGATGTATTCTTCCCGGGGGATCTCCGTCATCGGACTTCAGCATTTCAGGTTATCCGGCATTGATAATAAGGGTTTTTTAAGGATATTTCAACAAAAAGCAAGGAGAACGGGCCGTGCCTGAAAAAGCCGGGACCTTGCGTGGAATAAACTCCAGGCCGGAAGAGTCTATCCGCTCTGTTCAGCCTCCCCAGTTGAAAGCCTGTCCTCTGCTCCGCAGGATCCCTCGACATGCTCCCGTGATTTCTCCTTAATCCCGTTCAGTTCAGGATGTATCCCTCACTCGTCGAATATCTCGACCCCGTATCCGTGGGACTCGAGGATCTCGCGGCACCGCCGGGAAAATTCACCCGGGGGGAGGCACGCCAGGGGTGCGACGGCGTCGTTCCAGATCTGGGCGAGGCCATTGTCTTCGGACACGAGCGATGACCTCCCCTTGACACGCCCCGCCTCCCTTCCGGAGGAGTCGAGGATACGCATGGTCATGCACCGGAACTCCCGGCAGATGCGCGGGCGGAAAGGATGGATGGTGCACGTGTAGAGGTTCTCTCCCTCCTTTCGGAGGAACGGGCACCACCCCGGTTCCCAGGCGGGGGGATCCTTCCGGGAGAAGAGGGAGGAGAGAGACGGGACGACCTGGACAGGGAGCGTCTCTCTGGTCACCAGGACGCGGATGACAAAGGAGCGGGGCGGGGTGCTCCTGACCACCTGGATATGCCGCCCGAGGCTCATGCAACACTTCCCGCAGCGCGAGCATCTAAATTCCGTCATGGGATATTCTCCTCCGGATCCTCACTGCCGGCAGGGCAGGCAGCATCGGCAGCGAGGTGTCCTGCCACGCATGCCCTCGCCCGGGAGGCGGACCATTCCCTCTCCAGGAACAATCGGGCCTTTTTCCCGGGGTCGAGGGGAGAAAAGGAAAACCCGTACTCCACGTCCCACAGGACGAGGCCTCCCGGGGGTGCCGGGGAGAGCTGGCTGCACGGATCGCCGTTCAGGCGAGTGGCGATGAGGGTTCCGTCCGCCTCTCCCGACCCGACCAGGAAGAGCGCCGATGCCATGTACCGTACCATGTGCCAGAGGAAGCTCTCGGCGCGGACCTCGAAGACTGCGATGCCGGACTCGGCAAAGACACGGGCAGAGAGGACGGTCCGCACCGGGTCCCTCCCGTCCGGGCGGGAGAAGAGCGAGAAGTCGCATGTCCCCTCGAAAGCCCGAGCTGCCTCGTCCATGGCGCGGGCATCAAGATCCGTCTCTCCGAAGAAGTAGCGGTAAGTCCGGTGCGCCGCCTGGTGACGCGGGTGGAAGCCGGGAGAGACCCTGGCATACCCTGTCACCCAGAGGTCGGCAGGCAGGTGGTACCGGAGCAGGGTTATCGCCCGTTCCGGAGACGGGGTCGAGATGCAGAAGACCTGGCCGCGGGCATGGACCCCCCGGTCGGTCCTTCCCGCCGCCTGGAACCGGCCTGACTTTGGATCCGAAAAGAGCGCAAGGCGGAGGCATGCGGCGATGAACTCCCCCTCGACAGTCCGTGCACCGGCCTGGACCTGGGACCCGGAGAACCTGTCCCCCAGGTACCCGCAGCGGAGCGCAAGCCGCGTTACCTCTGGATGATCCGATGCGAGATCCTCTTCCATGTGTTTCTCAGCGACTGGCGGGTATACGTCCGGAGGGGCGTCATCCTCCCGTAGGCAACGGTCCTCCCTGCCCTGATGGCATCGAGGACGGCAGGGACGGTGCGCTCGCTCCCGATGATCGTCCTGCCGTACCCCACGAAGCGGGCGTTGTGGGCGTCCGAGCCCCCCACGCACGGCTTGCCCAGCCGCCCTGCAACCCTCTCCGCCTTCCGGTTCGCCGACCCAACGATATACCTGCTGTTGAAGACCTCGATCGCGTCCAGCTCGCGGACCCACGCGTCTATCTTCTTCCCAGCCCCGTGGCGCCAGAGGTGGAAGGGGTGGGGGAGGATGACCAGGCCCCCCATCTCCTTTGCCATCCGGATGGACTCCCCCATGTCCAGGCCCCTGGGCAAGGGGGTGGTGACACCCAGGACGAGGAGGTGTCCCTGGCGCGTCGAGACCTCGGTCCCTGGTATGACGACCAGGCGTGTCGGGACCGAGAGGGCACGGATGGCCCCGCTCACGGTGTCGTGGTCGGTGATCGCAATGACATCGAGACCTGCCGCTTCGGCCCTGCGGATGACCTCTTCCACGCTGCTCTCGCCATCGCGCGAATGGTCGGTATGGATGTGGAGGTCGCAGGAGAGCATCTGATCGTACCCTTTTTGACCTTCGTGATATTAAGGGAATTTATGCGCATCCTCCTTCCCACGGGCATGGCGACCCGGGCAGTGGTGGAAGAGGCGGCGCGGGGCCTCGACGCCCGGGTGGTCGTCACCGGCGAGATCGCCTCGTTTCTGAAGCCGGAACAGCTGCAGGAACTCCTCCTGCAGGACAACTACGGCATGGCCATCGTCTCCGGGATGTGCGTTGCGTCCTTCCGCGGCGTGGAGGAGGCGACTGGCGTCCCGATCTTCCTCGGCCCCCGCCATGCCGCGGACCTGCGTGACATTCTCGCGCTCCTCCCGGGGGTCACCCTTTCGCGGACGACCCCCGCAGACGACCTCCTCGCAAAGAGGGGGAGGGAGGAGGCCAGATCCCGTGTCGCCGCGGCCGAAGCCGCATCGGACTTCTCTTTCATTATAAAGGGTGTCCGGATAGGCGGGACATCGCGGATGAAGGTGCTCGCCGAGATCCTGGACGCCCACCGGGTGCCCGATATCCGGGAAAGGGTGGAGGACTGCTTCGCCAGGGGTGCGGACATCGTGGACCTCGGCTTCTCGTTCGATGCGGCGCCAGGCGACGTCGCGTCGGTCTTCTCCCGGCTGGAGAGTATCGATGGCCCCCTCTCTCTCGACTCCCAGGACCCCGCACTGATCGAGGCCGCACTCGGGAGGGCAGACATCATCCTGAGTCTCCAGGAGGCAAACATCCCGCTGGTGGGAAAGGCCGTCGCGGATGCCGGCATCGCGGCGGTCGTCGTCCCGGGGGAGCGGGGACTTTCTGCGAACCTGGCGGCTGCACGGGACGCCGGGATCGAGTGCCTGCTCGCGGACCCGGTCCTCCCCCCGGCAGGCTCGGGCCTCGTTGCAGCCCTCCGGCAGTTCTCCGG
The DNA here is from genome assembly GCA_029555345.1 of Methanobacteriota archaeon. GTDB lineage: Archaea > Halobacteriota > Methanomicrobia > Methanomicrobiales > Methanospirillaceae > Methanolinea_A. The sequence continues at coordinate 8,504 of JAKPSJ010000012.1, forward strand.
GTACGACGCCCCCCTCTTCTTCGGGGCGGGAAACGTGGTCGAGCTCATGGACGCGGACTCGATCGGACAGAACGCACTCCTTGCAGCGATGGCAGCCGAGCTCGGCGCGGCTGTCATCTTCACGGGCGAGCACAGCGACAAGACCCGGGGGTCGGTCGCGGAGATGAAGCGTGCGACGGAGATGATGGTCCTCTCCCGGGACCGCCCCTACCCAAAGGACCTTGGGATCGACCTCCTGGTCATCAAGGAAAAGAGGCGGAGGCGAGAACCTCCCCCCGAGTACAGCGAGGCCGTCCTGGCAGGGCCTGCACCTCGGGAGGTCCAGTACGACCCCCGCGGGAACTTCCGGATCGGCATCGAGGGAGGCGAGATCGTTGCCGCCATCCATGGCCGGGCGTACAGGGGCACGTCGTGGGTGGACGTCTTCTCCGCCATCCTCGCAGGACGGGACGTCTCCCTCCTCGACCACGCCGCATACCTGGGAAAGGAGCTTTACAAGGCCGAACTCGCCATCCGGTTCGGCAGGAGCTTCGAACAGGACGGCCCCTTCTGATGGGGCCCACCGCGGACCATGGTTTTTTGCATTTGCCCGTCCAAACATGAGAGGTACATGACCATCCGCGGGATTGACAGGGCGCTCCTCGACCTCCTGCTGGAACTCGGGAGGGAGAGCCATCCCCGCGAGTTCGCAGGAGTCCTGCGGGAGGAAGGCGGGATCATCTCCGAGTTCACGCTGCTCCCCGGGACCGTGACCGGGAGCGGGAGTGCGACCCTCTTCCTCGACATGATGCCCCTCGACACCCACGTTGCAGGGAGTGCGCACAGCCACCCGAACGGCGTGCTCTCCCCCTCGCAGGCGGACCTCTCCTTTTTCCCGCGGACGGGCCGTTACCACCTCATCGTGGGGTATCCGTACAGCAGGGACAGCTGGCGCTGTTTCCGCACGGACGGGAGCCCTGGAGGCCTGGAGGTGGTGGCATGAGGCGCGTCGTCGCGACGGGGACGTTCGACATACTCCACCCCGGGCACCTGTACTACCTGGAGGAATCGCGGCGCCTCGGCGACGAGCTCTTTGTCATCGTCGCCAGGGACCGGAACGTGAAGCACAAGCCCAAGCCCATAATCCCCGAGGGGCAGCGCCTGAAGATGGTCGCGGCCCTCCGGGTCGTCGACCACGCCGTCCTCGGGGACCTCTACGACATGTTCCGGCCGATCGAGGAGATCCGGCCCGATGTCATCACGTTCGGGTACGACCAGCACTTCGACGAGGAGAAGATCGGGCAGGCGCTGGAAGAGAGGGGGCTTTCTCCCCTCCTGGTCAGGATCGGGCAGTACCGGGGTGACCCCATCTGCAGCTCGAGGGAGATCGTGCGATCGGTCTGCGAAAGGTCAGGGAACAGTCCCGGCTCCACCCCTGACTGAATAGTGCCAGGATGGGACCGCATGCCATCGCATGCAATCTCTCGTTCCCGCACCCAGAGACACCCCTTTTTCCCGGTCACCGGTCCGGGGTGCTTCTCCAGCACGTTAAAATAAAATGAAGATGGATGGCTTACGTGAGGGTTTTGCCCCCAACGTTGCAAAGAGTGGTTCGTATGCCAGGATTTGGTACAGCGTTCTCTGGTATGAAGAGTGACCGGAAGCTCACGGAGGCCGAGCTCGTCCGGGCAATCCGGCTGATGGTTGCAGCCGAATACGAAGCAGTGCAGATGTACACCCAGCTTGCGGAGTCCATCGACCACAAGCTCTCGAAGGAGGTCCTCCTCGACATCGCCGACGAGGAACGGGTGCATGCCGGGGAATTTTTGAGGCTGCTGCAGGAACTCGTCCCCGACGAACCTGATTTCTATGCCCAGGGGGCTGCAGAGGTCGAGGCCGAGATCGCGAAGCTGGCACAGCCGGGGAGCGCCCGGCCGCCTGCTGAGAGAAAAGACAATCCATTGACCATCGGATCGCTCAAGGAGTGAGAGGGGGTATGTCCATCCAGTACCTGGGAAGAGACGACGCCCCGATCGGCTCGGAAACATGGGAGCTCCTCGACAGGGCGATGGTCGATGCTGCAAAGAGCATACTTGCCGGGAGGAGGCTGCTCGAGATCGAGGGGCCATACGGCCTCGGTCTCAAGGCGGTGCCCCTCGAGGACTCCCGCGTGAGCGAATGCCTCTCGGTGAGCGGGGTTGTCCCGGTCCACATGATCTCCACCCGGTTCTCGCTCAGGTTGCGGGACGTCGTCGCCTACGAACAGAACGGCCTGCCGTTCTCGGCAACTCCTGCCATCCAGGCAGCGACCGAGTGCGCCCGGCAGGAGGACGCACTCGTCTTCGAAGGCGTTGGCGGGAACGCGGGGCTGACCACGCACGAGGAGGCCGGGAAGATGGCACTCTCCTCGTGGAGCACTGTTGGAAAAGCTGCAGACGACGTCATCCAGGCAATGATCGCACTGGATGATGCAGGGTACCATGGACCTTACGCCCTGGCACTGGCGCCGTCACGGTACAACCTCCTCTTCAGGAGGTACACCCAGGGCCAGGGCACGGAGCTCGAGCACCTGAGGAGCATCGCAACGGATGGTGTCTTCAAGGCCCCCACCCTCAGGAATGGCGGTGTGCTCCTGGCGACAGGGAAGAGGTATGCCTCGATCGTGCTGGGCCAGGACATGTTTGTCGGCTATATCGGTCCAGCGGACGACAGCCTCGAGTTCTCGGTAACCGAGAGCCTCGCGCTCCTGGTGAGGGAACCCGCGTCGATATGCGTACTTGGTGAGAAGAGGTAGGGTCGTTTCCCCCTCTTCTCTCACTTTTCAACCGTCCCTTCGCCTGCCGCGAGCGAGAGCAGCGTCCCTGCCGCCTTCTTGTCGAGGGGCTGGTTGTCACTCCCGCACTTGGGGGAGAGGATGCAGGACGGGCAGCCATCCGTGCACGGGCAGCCTGCCACGAGTGAGGCCGCTGTCCGGAGAAGCGTCCCGCAGATCTCGTACCCCTTCTCGGCGAGGCCGATACCACCTTCGTACCCGTCGTACACGTAGACTGTCGGGGACCCGGACTCGCCCCCGCAGGGGACCGAGAGCCCCCCGATGTCCCAGCGGTCGCACAGGACGAAGAAGGGCATGACGGCGATCAGGGCGTGTTCCATCCCGTGGAGCCCCCCTGCAAGGTCACCGCCACACCGGGAGACTTCGTCGCAGGTGGCGGGGGATATCTCCAGCCATAACGCCCGCGTTTCGAACCTGGACGGCGGGAGGTCGAGCGGTTCGACGCCGATGACACTTTCCCTCTCGATCATCTTGTACGCAGTGTAGTGCTCTGTCACCTCCACGTCCCCGAAGAAGAGGCGGGCACCCGGGAGATCCCGTGCCGACCGCACCTCCAGGACCCTGATCGAGGTCGATTTCAGGGGCCTGGTGTAGTAGTCAACAACGACCGGGGTCACGCGGGCGGTCCGCGACTCGAGATCGAGCTCCTCAACGCGATACTGCTCGCCCTGGTGAAGGAGGATCGCACCCTTATGGGCCTCTCTGTAGGCCTGGGCCCTATCGAGGGTCTCAAGAACGTGCCCGTCGCACAGGACGGCGAAGGTCTCGCGGGAACCGCCCTCGAGAGAGACCAGGTCTGCGGCCCGCCTGCTCCCCGCGTAGATCCACCCCCTCCGGGTCTTGCCGAGGAGCGCCTGCCCGGCGAGCGATGCAACGATGTCCGGGAGGGCCGGGGAGAAGAGGCCGCGCTCGGCATCGCAGTCCAGCGGGAGCTCGGCTGCGGCGCACAGGACCTGGCCCGAGAGGATGTAGGGGTTCTCGAGGTCGATGATCGCGTGCTCCAGCGGGGCCCCGAAGAAGGCGGACGGGTGGCGCATGAAGTACTGGTCGAGCGGGTTGGCGGACGCGACGAGGACGGCGAGCGCGTCCCGCCCTCCCCGCCCGGCGCGCCCGGCCTGCTGCCATGCCGCCATCATCGTCCCGGGGAACCCGGAGAGGATCACGGCGTCGAGGGTCCCGACGTCTATCCCGAGTTCGAGTGCGTTCGTCGAGACGACCCCACGGAGGGCGCCCGACTTGAGCCCCCCCTCGATCGCCTCCCGCTCTTCCGGAAGGTACCCTGCCCGGTAGGACGCGACCCTGTCCTTGAGCGCGTTCCTGGGCGACTCCGATGCGAACTCCCGCGTCCACGAGGCGACGAGTTCCGCCGTCCTGCGCGAGCCTGAAAAACAGAGGGTCTGGAGTCCTGCCTCCATGCACCGGGCGAGTACCAGGGCAGAGTCGCGGTGCATGGACCGGCCTTCCGGCCATTCCCTGCAGGGGTTGTAGAAGGCGATCGTCCGCCGGCCGGCCGGCGACCCGTCGCGCGAGATCTCCCCGAACGGGACCCCGCACAGCCTGGACGCGAACTCCCCGGCATTCGCCAGGGTGGCCGTGGAGAGGACGAACCGGGGGTCTGCACCATGGAACCGGCAGACCCGGCGGAGCCGGCGGATGAGGAGGGCGACGTGCGAGCCGAAGACACCGCGGTAGCGGTGCGCCTCGTCAATGACAACTGCAGAGAGCCCGGAGAAGAACCTGCTCCACTGGTGG
>JAKPSJ010000017.1 GCA_029555345.1 Methanobacteriota archaeon
TCATCAACATCCCAGAGCTCCAGAGGTTCCGGAACCTCGACATCAAGGAGATGATGACACACCGGTGGAGCAGGTCGCCATGGTACCACACGAAGGTCGTTGGGGATGCCTTCTCCAACATGCTCAAGCGCACGATCGAGATGGACTTCAACAAGGATTTTTCGGAAGACTATTTCAACGAACTCTATACCCTTTCGACCGAGATACCCATGCGCTGGTGGGTGATGATGGGGATGCAGGACTGGTTCGTCTGGGACACTCCCGAAGGGAGGAGGAGCGCCCTCGCCTCGCAGGCTGACACCGAGAAGTACGTGAGGGAGGAGATCTTCGGGCCAGACTGACGGGGAGAGAGACCCATTTTCGGAAAGGCACATTATCCCGGAACCACCATAGGTAATGGATTCCACATGCGGATACCGATAAGGGAGGTCACTCCCGGATGCGAAAGGGCCGATATCTGCGGTTTCGTCCACGAGGTCCGCGACCTGGGGGGCCTCGTCTTCCTCCTCGTCAGGGACCGCACCGGCATCATCCAGGTGACCATACCCAAGAAGAAGGTCGCCCCGGCAGTCCTCGATGCCGTCAGGGACGTCCCCCGCGAGTCAGTGGTCCGGGTGGCAGGGAGCGTCAGGGCCATTGACAAGGCGCCTGGCGGCCGCGAGGTCATCCCAGAGGTCTTCGAGGTCATCAGCAGGAGCGGGAGCCCCCTCCCCCTCGACGTTGCCGAGAAGGTCCCAGCGGAGCTTGATACGCGCCTCGACTCCCGGTTCCTCGACGCCCGCAGGCCGCGGGTGGCAGCCGTTTTCCAGGTCAGGAGCACGGTCGCGCAGGCCGTGCACGAGTACCTGTTCTCCGCCGGCTTCGTGAACATCACGACCCCGAAGATCGTGGCCGCGGCCACCGAGGGTGGGACGGAGCTCTTCCCGATCGCATATTTCGAGAAGGAGGCGTTCCTCAACCAGAGCCCCCAGCTCTACAAGCAGATGATGATAGCGGCGGGATTCGAGAAGGTGTTCGAGATCGGGCCGATCTTCCGGGCAGAGGAGCACAACACCACGAAGCACCTCAACGAGGCGACATCCATCGACGTGGAAGTCGCCTTCGCCGATCACAACGCCGTGATGGAGATGCTCGAGGACCTCATCCTCTCTGTCTACAGGAGGGTGGAGAGGGACTGCGGCCCCTCCCTGGAGGCAATGGACCTCGAGGGGCTTTCCGTCCCCCGGACCCCGTTCCCGAGGCTCCCCTACGAGGAGGCGATTGCGATTGCGCAGAGGAGGACCGACGAGCCGGTCCGGTACGGTGACGACATCGGGACCGCCGCAGAGAAGGCGATCGGCGAGGAGATGGGGGGCCACTACTTCATCGTGGACTGGCCCACCGCGATCAAGCCCTACTATGCAATGCCCTTCGAGGACGACCCCTCGATCTGCAAGGCCTTCGACCTGATGCACCCCCGGATGGAACTCTCCTCGGGTGCACAGCGGGTCCACCAGCACGACCTCCTGGTGAGACAGATCAGGGAGAAGGGGCTGAACCCCGAGAGCTTCTCGTTCTACCTGACGCCGTTCCGGTACGGGATGCCCCCCCACGCGGGATGGGGGCTCGGGATGGAGCGGCTCGTCATGACGATGCTCGGTCTTCCCAATATCAGGGAAGCCGTCCTCTTCCCCCGCGACAGGCACAGGCTCGTCCCCTGACCATGACGGACCTCTTCGCGTCGCTCCCCCTTCTCCCGACGACCGTCGTCGGGAGCTTCCCGGTCGAAAAGGGCAGGGGTCCGCAGAGGTTCATCTCTCCTTTCCGGCACGCGGTCAGGGTTGCCGTCGAGTCCCAGATGCAGGCTGGGATCGACATCGTCTCCGATGGCCAGGTCAGGGGGGACATGATCCACGCGTTCTCCTCGCGGTTGCCCGGGATACGGGGGCAGGACGTGGTGAGCTCCGTCCTCCCCGCGCCAGGCCCCATCACGGTGGCAGATACCCGGTATGCCCTCTCGCGCCACCGGTTCGTCAAGGGGATCCTCACCGGCCCGACGACGCTCTCGTTCGGCCTCCGCATCGCGACACCCATCTACAGGGACAGGGCGGACCTGGCCCGGGACCTGGCCCGGGCGCTCGCTGTCGAGGCGAAGGCCCTCGAGGGTGCCGGTGTCTGCATGCTCCAGGTGGACGAACCGATCCTCTCGACCGGCGCAGCAGACATCGAGAAGGCGGAACAGGCGCTTGAGGTGATCGCGGGATGTGTCGAAGTCCCGGTCTCCCTCCACGTCTGCGGCGATCTATCGTCCGTCATCGACCGGCTGCTTTCATTCCCTGTCGATGTGCTCGATATCGAGTGCGCAAAGAGCCCGAAGAACCTCGACCTTGTTTCAGGGAGGGATCTCGGGAAGAAGAGGGTCGCCGTTGGTTGCGTGGACTCAAGCGACCCCCGGGTAGAGGACGAGGACGAGATATCCCGGAGGATACGGGCCGCAATCGACCGCCTCGGTGCGGAACGGCTCCTCGTCGACCCCGACTGCGGGCTCCGGATGCTGCCGCTTGACTCCGCGGCCGGCAAGCTCGTTCGCATGGTGCGTGCCGCCAGGAGAGTGCGGGAAGAGATACCAGGGTAACCGTGCCGCGTTCTGCCTTAGACGACGCGTGACGTCGTGGAGAGCTCTATCCCTTTCTCGGTGATGTTGTAGGGGATGAGGCGCCTCGGGACCTCTGAATTGCGGACCTTGTGGACTGCCAGCTGCCGCTCGATCTCGTTCATGATGATGACCTCCTTCAGCTCGATGACCACGTCGGCGATCCGCTGGATCCTGATCTCGTCGAAGGCCGCGTGGAGGTCGCTGTACAGGATACACAGGGCGTTCGCCTTCCGTTCTGCGATATCCTTCCTGACGAGGGAGAGGAGGCTGATGGCAGAGTCGATCCCATTCCGCGTGACGATCGTCGAGAGGGAGTCGATGACGACCCGGTCCCCCTTTGCCAGGCCGGGCATGGCCTCGGGGGGATGGTTCCGTGCATCCGTCATGCCCGGCTCCACCTCGCCATCAATCATCAGGTACGTGCCGGTCGTGCCGTCAGCCCTCCAGAACTGGCGTGCGAGGAGGTCAAGCCCTGTCAGGGGCGAACCCTGGACAAGGACGGTGCTCCCTACCGGAAAACCGCCCTCCATCGCGAGGTCCAGACCTGAAATGCCTGTCGATCGCCTGTTCTCCCTTGTCAACTGAAGTATCTCCAAAGATAGATAGTTCTGTCCCCGGTCTTATATTCTTGCACAGAACAGGTCTATATCACGCGGAAAACTGCTCGCGGAGTATGCGCCGGAGGAGTTTCCACCCATGGACCCGGGGGAGCGAGCCGACCCTGATGACCTTTCTCGGGACCTTGTACCCTGCCAGGCGTTCACGGCAGAAAGCGAGGATGTCGTCATCACCGGGCTCCCACCCCTCGCGGACGACGACGGCCGCCGCCGGGATCTCTCCCCTCCTCTCGTCCGGTATCCCGAAGATGGCGGCGTCTGCAACGGCCGGGTGCTGCAGGATGACGTTCTCCACCTCCGTTGGGTAGATCTTCCATCCCGACATGTTGATCATGTCCTTTTTCCGGTCGGTGATGAAGAGCACCCCGTCCCCCTCCATGTACCCGATGTCCCCGGTGAGGAACCACCCTCCCGGAAGGAAGGTCTCCCTGCTCTCCTTTTCCATGTTCCAGTACCCCTGCGCCACGGCGGGGCCCCTCAGCGCCACCTCCCCGGGAGTTCCATCCGGGAGGACCGAACCCGGGTCAGCTGGGTCGACCACCCTCACCTCGGTATACCCCACGGGTATCCCGACGCTCCTGTACCCCCGGGTCAGTTCCGGCCTTCCCGGCAGCGTCGCGGTGCCCGACCCTACCACGATCGTCTCGGAGAGGCCGTACGAGTTGGCTATGGGGATGCGGTACCTCCTGTCGAACGCCTCCCAGACGGCAGGCAGGAGCTGGCCTCCCCCGCTGATCATCACCCGCACGGTGGAGAGTGCCTCTTCAGTGCCCGGCGGTGAGTGCAGGAGGCCATGGATGACGGGTGGCATAGATGCTAGCACAGTTACCCCGTACTCCTTCACGAGGCGCAGGTACTCCGGCTCCGAGAACCTTTCCAGGATGACCCATGTGCCCCCGGCCCGGAGAGCCGCTATCCCCCAGGACACCCCGATATGTCCCATGGGATAGATGCCGAGGTACATGTCCCCCGGGACCAGGGAGAGGACCTCCCGCTCCACCTCGAGGGCTGCAAGCCAGTTCCCGTGCGTGAGGACGGCCCCTTTCGGCCTTCCCGTCGTGCCCGACGTGTACTGGAGCTGGCACGCCTCCTCGAAACCGCACGGGGCTGCCTCGCCTGGCATGGGACCCCCCGCCGCCAGGCGGTCGAAGGAAAGCGCGCTGCTTCCCCGGTCCCCCTTGCAGATGACCACGCCCGGGAACGACGGGCTGTCCCGGATGCGTTCTGCAACCTCCAGTTCGCGTTCGCCGCAGATGAGGGCCCGGGCCCCGGAGTCGGCAAGGATGTAGGCGAGTTCCTGCTCGCGCAGGGCGGAGTTCGCAGGGACTGCGACTGCTCCCGCCCTCCATATGGCAAAGTAGCTGACCAGGAACGCCGGGCACGAGTCCATGTAGATGCAGACCCTGTCCCCGCGCACTATCCCTTGCTGGACAAGGGCTGCCGAGAGCGCCTGTACCTTCCGGAATAACTCCCGGTATGTGTATCTCTCTCCGCCCGACGGCCAGATGACCGCGTCCCGGTCCGTGTCGCGTGTACGGGTTTCTAGGAAATTCGAGATGTTGAACATGGGCGACAGCCTCTTGCTTTATGCGCACGGACCGGTGCACCGCCTGACCGGATGCATCGCTCCTGTCCCACCCGTCACTGGTACTCGGGGAGCTGCACTTCCCTGGGCAGGCCGCCTTTGAAAGTCTGGCGGATACGCTCGTAGTATTCCTTCAGGTGCGGGTTCATGGTGGGGTGGACCTTCGAGAGGCTCGCTTCGAAGTGGCGCTTCCCAACGCTCGGTGCACCTTCCCGCATGGCAAACACGCCCGCCTCGCGGCAGAGCGCCTCGATGTCGGACCCCACGTAACCGTCCGTCCGGCCGGCTATCTCCGCGACAAGCTCCTCGACCGCCGGGTCCGCCATGCGGAGCCGCCTTGCGACCATCTGGTCCACGAGGTACCTGCGGCACTCGTACCGGGATAGAGGCGGCTTTCCCGGTGCCTCTACCTTCCCTGCAGCTGTCAGGATCTCCTCCCGCGTGACCTCGCGGTCCTGGCCGAGCGTACTGCAGACGGCGTCTATTCCCTCCTCGCGCAGCGGCTGCAGGCGCTCGACAACGTCCGCGAGTGCCGAACCTTCCACGGGTATTCCCCTTATATGGATGGCGAGGATATTTTTCCTGTCGGCGATCCCCGGTTCCCCGATGTACACCAGCCTGTCGAACCTCCCGGGGCGGAGAAGTGCAGGGTCGACGAGGAGGGGCTGGTTCGTCGCCCCGAGGACGACGACGTCCTTCAACTCCTCGAGGCCGTCGATCTCGGTCAGGATCTGGTTGAGGACACTCTCCATGACGTGCGTCCCGACATCGCTCCCCCGGGTGGGAGCGAGGGCATCGAGCTCGTCGAAGAAGACGATGGCAGGGGCCACCTGCCGGGCCTTCTTGAAGATCTCCCTCACGGCCCGCTCGCTCTCCCCCACCCACTTGGAGAGGAGCTGGGGGCCGCGGATCGCGATGAAATTCGCACCGCTCTCGTTCGCGACTGCCTTGGCGATCAGGGTCTTTCCGGTCCCGGGCGGACCGTAGAGAAGGACACCCCGCGGCGGCCTGATCCCGAGCTCGTCGTAGCGCTCCCTCATGGTGAGCGGGTACTCGACTGCCTCCCGGACCTCCTGCTTCGCTTCCTCGAGGCCGCCGACGTCCTGCCATGTGACATGCGAGACCTCGAGCATCACCTCCCTCATCGCGCTCGGGCTCACGTCCCTCAGGGCATCCCGGAAGTCCGACACTGTCACTATCATGGTCTCGAGGACATCTGCGGATATCTCCTCCTCGTCGAGATCGATTTCCGGGAGGTATCTCCGGAGGGCACGGATCCCCGCTTCCCTGGCGAGCGCTGCGAGGTCCGCCCCCACGAAACCGTGGGTCTGCTGGCCGAGGTCCTCGAGATTCACGTCCGGGGCGAGCGGCATCCCCCTGGTGTGGATCTTGAGGATCTCGACCCTGTCCGGTTCGGTGGGCACCCCTATCTCGATCTCCCTGTCGAACCGCCCGGGTCTCCGGAGAGCGGGGTCGATCGCATCGACGCGGTTCGTCGCACCGATCACGACCACCTGCCCCCTCTCCTCGAGGCCGTCCATCATCGTCAGGAGCTGGGCGACGACCCTCCTCTCCACCTCTCCTGTCACCTCCTCGCGCCGGGGCGTGATCGAGTCGAGCTCGTCGATGAAGATGATGGACGGGGCGTTCTGCTCGGCCTCGTCGAAGATCTCGCGGAGCTTCTGCTCGCTCTCCCCGTAGTACTTCGAGATGACCTCGGGGCCCGCGATCGAGATGAAGTGGGCGCCGCTCTCGCTCGCGACTGCCTTTGCGATCAGGGTCTTTCCCGTCCCCGGCGGCCCGAAGAGGAGGACCCCCTTCGGCGGTTCGATGCCCAGCCTCTGGAAGAGCTCCGGGTGCCTCATCGGGAGCTCGATCATCTCCCGCACCCTCTGGAGCTCGTCTTTCAACCCGCCGATGTCCTCGTAGGATATCCTCTTCGCACCCTCGACACCCGGGGCAGGTTTCTCGGAGAAATCGACGCGGGTGTTCTTCGTGATGATGACTGCTTCCTCGGGTTCGATCTCGACGACCTTGAACGGGATGAACTGCGTCTGGAGGAATGGCAGGCCGCTCGGGAGCGGGACGATATCGTTCTTCACCACGGGAAAGTCGATCAGGGAGTTGAGGACGTGGGGGTTGATGCTGATGGAGACGTTCCGGGGGAGGTCCTCGGGGGGTGCGAGCACGACGTGTTTCGCTTCCACCTCGTCCTGGATCCTGGATACCTTGACCGTGTCCCCGATGCTCACCCCGGCGTTCATCCGGGTGAAGTTGTCGATCCGCACCTTGTTCTGGTTCCAGTCCTCCACGAGGGACCTCCAGACCTTGGCGACAGTCCGCCTTTTGCCTTCCACTGCAACGATATCCCCTGGTGATATCTTCAGGAAGAGCATTGTCTCGGGATCGAGCCGTGCTTTTCCGCCGCCCTGGTCCCCGGGATACGCGCTGTCGACCTTCAGATGGAGTTCAGGCATTAATTTAAAGGTGCTATACGCTGGGATTTATAGGTACGTATGCGAGTCCTGGTCTTCGATCCGGTCCACGGCGCAGCCGGCGACATGGTCTGCGGGGCTCTCCTCGACCTCGGCGCCGATGCAGGGGTGGTGACCGCAGTCATGAGGTCTCTCGTCGGGGAGCCGTCCATCAGCGTCGTGGAGAGGGCAGGGATCAGGGCCGTCTCGGTCGATACACGGGCGACTCACGCTGCCCGTACCTTCGACGAAGTCATATCCCGCGTCCGTAGTGCCGATGCTCCCGCGAAGGCCATCGATATGGCGTGCCGGGTGTTCTCGCGCATCGCTGCCGCAGAAGAAGAGGTCCACGGCAAGACTGCCCATTTCCACGAGGTGGGTGCAGACGACGCGATCGCCGAGGTCATCGGAGCCTGCACGGCCCTCTGTTCCCTCGCGGTCGATGCGGTCGCGACAGGCCCCGTCCCGCTCGGCGGGGGCACCGTCGAGACGCACCACGGGACGTACCCCGTGCCTGCACCCGCGACCCTCGCCATCCTGGAACGGTCCGGTATCCCTGTCGTGTACGGGCCGCCGGGAGAGGGCGAGCTCTGCACCCCGACCGGCGCCGCTCTCATCGCGGAGATGGTTACCCTGCCGGAAAAGGCACGCATCTGCGGGCGTGTCGCGGCTGCAGGGTACGGTGCGGGGGACAGGGACGACCCATCGGTGCCGAACGTCCTCCGGGCGGTCCTCATCGAGGACCACCCCGGCCTCCGCGATGACTCTGTCGATGTCCTCGAGACGAACGTGGACGACGTGACCGCCGAGGTCATGGCAGCCTGCACGGAGGCGCTGATGGACGCGGGAGCACGCGACGTCTGCATCGTCCCCTGCACGATGAAGAAGGGGCGGCCCGGCTGGCTGGTCCGCGTGGTCTGCCTTCCGGGGGACTCGCAGAGGCTCTCGGCCGTGCTCGCACGGGAGACCGGTACGCTCGGAATCCGGTGCATCGAGAGCGTCCACCGTTTCGTGGCAGAGAGGGAGGTGACACGGGTCTCCCTCGACCTCGGCGGGGAGACTTTCGAGATCCCTGTGAAATGCGCCGTCCTCGACGGCTCTGTCTACTCGTGCAAGGCCGAGTTCTCGCGTGCCAGGGAACTGGCGCAGCTCACCTCCATCCCCGCCCGCGATATCGCACGGATGGCAGAGGAGGAGGCATGGAAACGGGCCGCCCGGAAGGGTGCATGAGCA
>JAKPSJ010000023.1 GCA_029555345.1 Methanobacteriota archaeon
CGCCATCATCAACCAGAAGGGTGGGTGCGGCAAGACCACGACCGCAGTGAACCTCGGGGCATGTCTCGCCCAGGCGCACAGGAGGGTCCTGGTGGTGGACCTCGATCCCCAGGCTCACGCCACGCTCGCCTTCGGGATCAACCCCGGCGAGTGCCGCATGAGCGTGTACGACCTGCTGGCTGACACCACGGGCTCGGTTGCGGCCAGAGACATCATCGTCAGCCTCGAGGAAGGCCTCGACCTTCTTCCCTCGGACGTCATGCTCTCGACGGCCGAGCCGCTTCTTCTCGAACGACGGCACAAGGAACTCGTCCTCAAGGGCGTCCTTTCGACGTTCGAAGGGGGCTACGATTTCGTCATCCTCGATTGCCCCCCCAACATCGGAGTCCTGACTTTCAACGCGCTGTACGCGTGCACCGAGGCCGTCATCCCGATGGAGAGCGGCCTGTTCGCTCTTCACGGCCTTGCCAGGCTTCTCGAGACCATCGACGTGGTGAACCGCGACAGGCCGTTCCCCATCGCCGCGCACGCCCTGGCGACCATGTTCGACCGGAGGACGCGCATCGCCCGCGAGTCCCTTGAAGAGCTCCTGAAGCACATGAGAGGCCATGTGTTCAAGACCGTCATCTCTTTCAACGTGAAGCTGAAAGAGGCATCGGGGTACGGCCGGCACATTCTCGCGTACGCCCCTGACTCCGCGGGGGCGCGCGATTACCGTGCACTCGCGAGGGAGATCGTGGCGGCAAGACGGACCGTGCGGCCTGCGGCAGTCGGGTCCGGGACCCAGAAACCCGTCATCACACGAGACGGCGTTCTCTTCACGTACTATGCGCCCAGGGCGTCCGAGGTCTACGTGGTGGCCGATTTCAACAACTGGGAAGTGGGGAGACTCCCCATGGAGAACGTGGCCGGTACGGGCATGTGGCAGCGCCTCGTGTCCCTGGGAAAGGGCAGGTACGAGTACAAGTTCTTCGTGGACGGCTCCTGGGTGAACGACCCGGACAACCCCCGGCGCGTGCCCACCGGGTACGGCGAGAATTCCATCCTGGAGATCGAGTGAGGGAGAAGGACAGGCCGAAGCTCGGAAGGGGTCTTGCCGACGTTTCCCGGTATTTCCTGGAGAGGTCTCGCCCTCCTCACGGGGAGTGCCCCGCTCCGCAGTCCGAGCCTCGGGACCTCTCTCGCCTGTGTATCTTTCACGCGTTCGACTGCCTCATGCAATCCGTTCTCGTGGCGAACCTCGCCCTCGAGTCGGCGCGGCGGGGGTTCGGGGTCTTGGTTGCAGACTGTGGCGGAGCGGACGGTCACCAGGTGAGAAGCCTCGTGGGATCCGTCTCGGAGGACGTGTCGGACGACCGGTTCGGCCGCACGGGGGTTCGGGTGTCGCTCTACGGCCTGCCCCCCGTCGTGATCCGCGAGACGGCTCCCGACACCTCGCCGTCCAGCCGTGACGGGGATGAGGGGCCGGGAGGGGGTGACGCCCCGGGGAAAGGCCGGCACATCATTCTCGTGAGCGCCCCCAGCGGAATAGATTGTCTGGCGGGGACGGCCGGGGTCGGCCGCATGGTCGTGGTCTCCGGGGGGAACGAGAAGGACCTGCTCAGGTGTTATGCGGCACTCAGGCTTGCAGCAGGCACGGGTTGTCTCCGGGGCGCGTGCCTCGTCTTCGACTCCGTGGAGAACCCCGCCCGGGCAGAAGAACTGTACGCGCGGTTCGGCCGCCATGTGGAAGACAGGCTCCCGTGCGTCATGGCGTACGGGGGAATCCTCGTCCGCGACAAGATGTTGGAAAGATCCATCGTCGAGTCGCGGCCCCTGGTTCTCTTTTCCGCATCGTCCCCGTCGAGGGACGCGATCCTCCACGTGTGCTCCCGCATCCTCGGCGATGTGCACCCGTGCGCCAGGGAGGGGGCATGACGGTGCGCCTCATGGCACCACTGGCCGCGAGGGATCCGGCAGAGATCGCCAGGTCCTGTGCGCAGTGGCTCGGGAGCGAACTCGGCCTCCACATCGTGGAGTACAGGATAGGCAACCCCTTCACGGGGTGCATCGACATCCTCGCCGCGGGAAAGGGAGAGGTGCATCTCGTGACTGTCACAGCGGGCGGGTTCGGGGACGCCCTCCTCGGAGCCCTCACCAGCTACAGGTGGTTCATGGACAACAGGGCCTTTCTCGAGAGGCTCTACGGTTCGCAGGACGTTACGCTTGCCGGGAAGCCTGTTCTGTCCATCTTTTCCAACTCGTTCCCCTCGGGCATCCAGGACGTTCTCGCGTGCACGGTCTCGGTGGAGATCAGGCTCTTCAGGTACTCTCTCATGGGCACCCCCGAGGAGACGGTGCTCTGCGTGGAGCAGGCGGGGCTGCGGCAGCCCGAGGCGGGCGGGGTCGACGAGGACATCGACGCGCTCGTGCAGGAGCTTGCAATCGGCAAGGCGGGGCTCGGCCGCGACGAGATCAGGGATTTTCTTGCTGCGATGAGGGCGCCGTGACCTCGGCGAGGTTGTCCGTCCCCTTTACCGGCGTGACCGGGACGATCCACTTGTCCATGAGTTTGCGGTCGATCCCCTTCTGCTTCACAGACGCCAGCCCGCGGTTGATGAGATCCAAAATCCTCCTGTTCCCCTTCTTCACCACGATGCCGTATTCCTCCGTGCGGTCCTTATCCCCCTGGGGAGCGGGGGCCTCCCTGACGATGAAGGACCCCTTGTACCTCGCGTCGCTCCCGGCATAGAAGGACGCCTGGGGTACTTCGCACAGGACCGCGTCGACACAGCCCAGAGAAAGGTCCTTGAACGCCTTCTCCGTTTCCTGTGCGGTATAGAACGTTATGGGGCATCGATGGTAGAGCCTGAGGGTCTCGGCCTGGGGGGTCAGCCTGAAGGTCGCGATGTTCTTCTGCTCCAGCGGCTCGTCGAGGGCCTGGCGCCGAACCACGAGGACCTGGCGGGAGACGAGGTAGGGTTCGGAAAAGTCGTAG
>JAKPSJ010000042.1 GCA_029555345.1 Methanobacteriota archaeon
CGGGATGGGACGATCCCGTTCCCTGCATCCCGCTGTCATGCAGCCCTTGCGCCTGCCCATCCCGATGGACGCACCACGGGCCTTTCCGGTCACGGTGCACAGGACATCGGGCTTGCCCGGGAGAGGTGCGCCGAAAACGTCATCCCGTCGTGCACAGCGGGGACGGCATGGTCATTACGGGCGCCGCACCGGCTGTCCCGGAGAGGGTCAGTCACAGGGTCTACCTCGATGCTGCACTGCCTGACCCGGGCCGGTCACTGCTTGACCTGTTTCTGTCGGCAGGCTGTGACCTGACCACGGTCCCCGGGCGAAAACAGGCAAAATCATACGTGGAAAGGATCGGGTTCGATCCAAAAAGGAGTTCGGGCATCCCCAGGGCCTGCATCTCCTGCACGAAGAGCGATTATCCTCTCCTGACCCTCATCGTGCGGAAAAAGATTGCTGCCGCACCGGAGAAGTGGACATGTCTCGAATTGCCGTTGTCCCATGCCCCGATGGCTGATCTTCCGGGCCGCCTCGGGGAGATACTGGTGCAGATTGCAGAAAGGGTGTCCTGACCCGGATCCTCCGGGGTAATCCCGTGGACGCGGACCCGTGTATCCTTCGAGGCTGGCAGTCCGGTGGATGCCCGGGGAACACCAGGCGTGCATATCGAAAGGTGAGGAACGGGAACGGCAGCTTGTATTCCGCAGGTTCCCGGAATGCAATACCACCTCTTATCTCTTCCCGGTGATAAGAAATGAAAAGCTGATAATCCATGGTAAAAAGAACCCGGGAGATTTGGATTTCTCCCGCACTCATGATCCTTTTTCTTCTTGCCGCTGGTATCGCGTGCGGGTGCCTCCAGCAGGCTCCCGCGGGCGCAGGGGCAGTACAGGGTCCGCAGGATGCAGGGATGGTTCCCGGCCTTCTCGCAACGGTCCCTGATGTGCGACAGAGCCAGTCGTATTCCTGCGGTGCATCATCCCTCCAGGCAGTCTTGCACTACTGGGGAATCGACGCACGCGAAGGTGTGCTCATCGGGGAACTCGGCACGTCAGAAGAGGCCGGAACATCTCCCGGTGCCCTCGTCCGCGTGGCACAGAACTACGGTCTGTCAGCTGGACTCCGGACAAACCTCACCCTTGACGACCTGGCCCAGGCCAATTCGGAAGGGGTGCCGGTCATCGTGGCATGCCAGGCCTGGCGGGACGAAAGCGAGGCGTCCCTTCCGTGGGAATCGGTGTGGGAATCCGGCCATTACATGGTCGTCATAGGGATAGACGATGAAAACGTGTATTTCGAGGACCCTTCCCTGCTCGGCACACGGGGAATTATCCCGCGCGATGAATTCCTCTCGCGCTGGCACGATTACGAGGGCAAGCCACCCTTCGGCAACAGCTCCGAAGTATTTTACCATGCCGGGATATTCATCCGGGGGAGTGGGCCTGCATCGTACGAGAGGTTCACCCGTGTCGACTGAAAGGGATCCGGTATCCCGTTCGCATCCGGGCCGGGAGCGGGTTAATCCCCGTGATACCCTGACCTGCAATTCGGCAAAGACACGCGGAGGGGCTCCGTGAAGGGATTTTTCCTTGAAACGGAACGCCTTGTCCTCGAAGACCTGACAGGTGAGGATCTTTCCCACATCAGCCGGGTTGCACGCGACCCGGATGTGATGGCTTTTGTCCTGCTCTGGCTTGATGACGATGCCCAAGTCGCTGCATTCCTCGGCCGTGCCATCGATGAAGCGCAGAAAAACCCACGGATCTCCTATGTTCTTGCTGCCAGGGTGAAAGCATCGGATGAGTTTGCGGGACTGACGTTCCTTGAGATAGACCCTGACCAGGCAAGCACGGGCGAGGTCGGGATTGTCCTCCTCCCCGAGTTCCAGGCATGCGGGTACGGGAAGGAGATCCTGCAGAAATACATGGATTTTGGATTTTGCACGCTCGGCCTTCACAGGATGTTTGGTAAGTGTGATGAACGGAACCTCGCCTCGGCACGCCTGATGGAAAGATGCGGTTTGTTGTATGAGGGCACGATCCGGGAGCATGTCTGGCTCCGTGACCACTGGCGGTCGACCCGGTACTATGGAATACTCGCCGGCGAATATCGTGCTTTGCAATCCCGGTTGCCACTGGAGAAAGAGCGGTCGTAATTCCCAATCGCGGTCTCCGGCCGGATATTGTCAAAGTCCCAGCCGCTATCCACGAAATGGTTTGCGGTAGCGAGGACGCCGCCTCATATTCCCTGCTTCATCTCAAAGACCACCTTTTCCCAGGAATATTCCTTCGCTGGTCCCGCGACATTAACGATCCAACCGCTTTTGGGGCGGATGACCTCTATCCCGGCGTCGAGCCCCCGGAGATTCGAACAAGAGAGTTTCAGCCTGAAGAACTTCGATACCACGCCAGGACTGGTGCACACAACGGGGATCACCCCGGGCCTCCGTGACAGGAACGTCTCTGCAGGTGCCGGGTAAGCGGGTACCCTCGACATCCGGAATCCGGACCTCGGTTAAGAGTTCTTCTGCCGGTGTCCCGTGCGGGTCATGGAGGTAAACCAGCCGGTCAGGTCCGGTCGTCGCGCGCCCTTTTCCTGCTGTATGCCGGAAAGCCTTCCCGAACGCTACAGAGAATTCTCCGTGCTCGCAGGGACTCCTACTCTGCTGCAGGGGCACTCTTCCCGGCATCCGATGCCGCCGGGTGACCTGCACGGTACAAGAGGGCAATGACTGCCGGCATGATCAGGATCGCGCCCATCAGGGAGAACCCGACCGTGATCACCGTGGTGATCC
>JAKPSJ010000043.1 GCA_029555345.1 Methanobacteriota archaeon
CCTGCAGGAGGTCTGCACGTGTCTTTGTCCCGGGGGTCCGGGGGACAAAGACACGTGCAGACCTCCTGCAGGCCAACCTCCCTGTCGCTTTCGAGTGCAGCCAGGCCATCCGAAATTTCGATGGAGTGCTCGTCACTGTTACGAACCCGATGGATATAAACAATTATTACCTCTGCAGGAAAAACGGCCTTGAACCCGGGCGGTGCATCGGGTTCGGCGGCCAGGTGGACTCGGCTCGGTTCGGCCTCGCTCTGCGCGAGGAGAATATACGAGGCGAGCCGTTCGTCATCGGGGATCACGGGGAGAACCAGGTTCCGCTCTTCAGCCGCCTCGACGACCCCGTGGACATTCCAAGGAGGGAGGCAATGCTCGATCGCCTCAAGGGAGCGAGCATGGAGATCATTAAGGGGAAGGGGGGAACGGTCTTTGGCCCTGCATACCATATTGCAGCGCTCATCGAGGCGGTCATCGAGGACAGGAGATCGATCCTCCCCTGCTCCTGCATTCCCGATGGCGAATACGGCGCCTGGAACTGCTCCATCGGCGTCCCTGCGGTCATCGGGAGAGAAGGTGTCCAGGGAATCGAGGAATGGGCGCTCGACCCCTGGGAAAAGGAGAAATTTGCGCATGCCCTGGACACCGTGACAGGCCTGTGCAGGGAACTCGGAGTCTGAAACGCGGCATGGAACTAGCGGGAGCAGTGGCAGGAGAGAGAGTGCAGGGCAGGGACGGACCGGCCGGGCGAGGGGGAGATCTCCGGGTCTCCGTGATGCAGATCGAGTACACGGTCGGCCCGTCGGGCCCCCTCGTCCATGTCTTCGGAAGGGACGAGAAGGGTGAGCCGGTCCACGTCCAGGTGACCGGGTTCCGGCCGTATTTTTACGTCCCTGCGACTCTCGCTGCAGCAGCCCCGCCATCGCCGCGTGCAGAGGTGGAAGAGAACAAGAGGTACACTTCGATCCGCGGCGAGGAGCTGGTGCGGATCTACACCGAGCGCCCCACCGATGTCCGTGAGGAGAGGGAGAAGTACAGGACCCACTTCGAGGCCGACATCCCGTTCACGACACGTTTCGCGATCGACTGCGGCATCAGGGGAGGCATGATCACCCCATCTCTCGTCGCCAATTACGACGAGATCGTCCCGGATGACCTCGATGTCCCGCCGCGGGTCTGCCTGGTGGACATCGAGTGCGAGGACGAGCGCGGTTTCCCGGAGCCCACCAGGGACGCCATCATCTGCATCACGGCATGGGACTCCTACCAGGATAGGTACAGCACGTTCCTGTACGCTCCGCCTGGAAAGGTGCTCACAGAAGGGGAGGTCCGGAAGGCGGAGCCACGGCCATCCGGCTGTTTCGACCCGTCTCGGCACGAGATCGCCATCTTCACGGACGAAGCAGGGATGCTGCAGGCGTTCGCCTCGTATATCCGGAGGACGGACCCCGACATTCTCTCCGGCTGGAACTTCCTAGACTTCGACCTCCCGTACCTCTCCCGGAGGATGGCGACGCTATCCCTGCCGTTTTCCCATCTCTCGCGGCTCGAAGGGCAGACAGAAAGGCTCGCGATCAGGGGCAGGGCGCAGTTCGACCTGCTCCTCGCCTACCGCAAGATGCACGCCACCCAGAAGGAGTCCTACAGGCTCGATGCAGTCGCGGAGGCCGAACTCGGGGACACGAAGGTGCGCTACAAGGGTACTGTCTCGGGCCTCTGGCGCAGCGACCCCTCTCTCCTCGTCGAGTACAACCACAAGGACGTCGCCCTCTGCGTGGGGATCAACGAGAAGAACCGGATCATAGAGTTCTACCGCGAGATCGCGCGCTACGTCGGCTGCCCCCTTGAAAAGACCCTCAACTCCTCGAACGTCGTCGATATATTCGTCCTCCGGAAGGCGCACGGGAAGTACGTGCTCCCGTCCAAGGGGTATGCGCATGCGGAGGAGTTCGAGGGGGCCACGGTCTTCGACCCGAGCAAGGGGATCCGGGAGAACGTCGTCGTCCTCGACCTCAAGTCGCTCTACCCGATGGCCATGATGACCATCAACGCGTCCCCGGAGACCAAGGACCCGAAGGGGGAGCTCAGGGCGCCAAACGGCGTCAGGTTCAGAAAAGAGCCCGACGGGCTGACCCGGAGCATCATCCGCGACCTCCTCGTGGAGAGGGACGAGAAGAAAGCCATGCGGAACAAGTTCCCACTCGGGTCGCCCGAGTACACCGTGTACGACATGCAGCAGAACGTCATCAAGGTCATCATGAACACGTACTACGGGGTGAGCGGGTACGCCCGTTTCCGGCTTTACGACAGGGAAATAGGGGCGGCTGTCACGTCCGTGGGGAGGGCGATCATCGAGCACACGCGCAGGGTGATCGAGGACCTCGGGTACCGCGTCATCTACGGCGATACCGACTCGTGCATGGTCGAAATCCCCGGCCTCGGCCTCGAAGCGACAATCGCCGAGTCGAGGAGGATCGAAGCGAAGCTCAACGAGAGTTACGCCGAGTTTGCGAAGAGGGAGCTGAACGCCGACGTCCACTACTTCTCCATCAAGTTCGAGAAGGTCTACCGCCGGTTCTTCCAGGCGGGCAGGAAGAAGCGGTACGCCGGGCACCTGGTATGGAAGGAAGGGGCGGCCGTCGACGGGATCGATATCGTGGGGTTCGAGATCCGCCGGAGCGACTACCCCCAGATCACGAAGACGGTCCAGGCGCGCGTCATCGAGCTCATCCTCCGGGGGGAAGGGTACGATGCCGTCCGGAAGTACCTGGGGGAGGTCATCAGGGAGTTCCGGTCGGGGAAGTTCCCTCTCGACGAGGTCGGCATCCCTGGCGGGATAGGGAAGGAGCTCGGTGACTACCAGAACGACGACGCACACATCCGGGGTGCGAAGTACGCGAACGAGCACCTGGGAATGACCTTTTCCAGGGGGAGCAAGCCGAAGCGCGTCTACATCAAGAACGTCGCCGGGAAGTATCCCAAGACCGACGTCCTCTGCTTCGAGTACGGCGACCAGGTCCCGCCGGAGTTCCAGGTCGACTGGGAAACGATGATGGAAAAGACCATCAAGCAGCCCATATCCCGGATCATCGAGGCGCTGGGGTGGTCGTGGGCCGATATCGACCCGTCGCGGACGACCCTCGCCCAGTGGGGGATCGGGTGAAGGCCAGGGACGGTCCTCCAAGCGGACCTTCCGAGGGCAGGAAACGGCAGTGAAGCAGGTCGCGATCCCGAGGGTCGTCATTGCAGGGACGCACAGCGGGTGCGGGAAGACAACGGTCACCCGCGGGATCATGGAAGCCCTCGTCGCCAGGGGGTATACCGTCCAGCCCTTCAAGGTCGGCCCGGACTTTATCGACCCCACGCACCATGCCGCGGTCTGCGGGAGGGCCTCGCGGAACCTGGACCCGTTCATGATGGGTGAAGAGGGGGTCGCGGAGACGTTCGCCCGGGCCTGCCAGGGCGCTGACATCGCCGTCATCGAGGGCGTGATGGGCATGTACGACGGGATGGATGGCACTGACTGCGCGAGCACCGCCCACGTCTCGCGCATCCTCTCTTCGCCCTGCGTCCTCGTCGCCGATGTCCGCGGGATGTCCCGGAGCGTGCATGCCCTCCTGCTCGGGTACTCCTCGTTCGACCCTTCCGTCCGGATCGCCGGGGCCATATTCAACCGGACCGGCAGCGACAGGCACAGGTCGGTCATCGCCTCCGGTATGAGGCTCCCGGCCCTCGGGTACGTCCCCTGGCAGCCCGATCTCCGGGTGGAGAGCCGGCACCTCGGTCTCCTTATGGCCAGCGAGGCCGGGGCCAGCCGAAAATTCGGACGTGCCATGGAAGAATGCTGTGATATCGATGGAATCATCAGGATCGCCCGGGAAGCCCCGCCTCTCGCCGTGGAGGGGGCGCTCGACTGGACCATCCCCCCTCCCTCTGTGGCGATCGGGGTCGCCATGGACCCCGCGTTCTGCTTTTACTACCAGGAGAACCTCGACCTCCTCCGTGTGAGCGGGGCTCGGCTCCTCTTTTTCTCCCCCCTGGAAGAACCCCTTCCGCAGGTCGACGCCGTCTACCTCGGTGGCGGATACCCGGAGCTGCACGCTGAAAGGCTCTCCCGGTCGGCGTGCACGGCGTCGCTCCGCCGGTCCGGGTCGGACGGGATGCCGGTGTTCGGCGAGTGCGGCGGACTGCTGTACCTCTGCGAGTCCCTCGAGACGGAGAGGTCGTACCCGATGGCAGGCGTGCTTCCCGCGACGGCGAGGATGACCGGGAAACTCCAGGCCCTCGATTACGTCGAAGGCGTGTGGTCGGGCGGGCCCCCTCTCGTCCCCGCGGGGTGCTCGCTGCGTGGGCACGAGTTCCACTACTCGAGCGTCTCCTGCCAGGGCGACGCCCGGTTTGCACTCGCCCTCTCCCGCGGAAAGGGGATCAGCGGCGGGCAGGACGGGCTGTTCGAGCACGGCGCTGTCGGGACGTATGCCCACTCCTATTTTTCCCCGGCCTTCGCGAAGTCCCTGGTCAGGGCTGCCGAAGAGTACCGGAAGACCTGAAGGCCCGCGCGGCAGCTCGCGTTCACGGGCCATCCCCAGGAAAAAACGCGGGCGCAGTCTTCGCGCAAGGAAGAGGATGGCACCAGGAGGCGGGGAATCCATTAAGGGTCTCCAGTAGAGAGCTCTATCCCGGAACAGGCGACTGCCGATGATGCGGAGCACGAAGGTGAAGGAAGGGTACCAGAGGGCCCCCAACAGGGCGCTCCTCCGGGCCCTCGGAGTGACGGACCGCGAGATGGACCTCCCGTTCATAGGGATCGCGAATGCCTGGAACGACATCGTCCCGGGGCACCAGAACCTGCGGACGCTCGCTGCGAAGGTCCGGGAGGGCATTGCAGCGGCCGGGGGCGTCCCGTTCGAGTTCGGGGTGATAGGGATATGCGACGGGATAGCCATGGGCCACGAGGGGATGCGGTACTCCCTCCCGTCCCGCGAGACCATAGCTGACTCCGTGGAGCTGATGGTCGAGGCCCATGCATTCGACGGGGTCGTCCTGCTCGGGACCTGCGACAAGATCGTCCCGGGCATGCTGATGGCAGCGGCGCGTTGCAACATCCCGTCGATCGTTGTCACGGGCGGGGCGATGCTCCCCGGTTTTCTCGACGGAAAGGAGCTCTCGCTTATCGATATCTTCGAGGGGGTCGGGCGGGTCGCCGCCGGGACCATGTCCGGGGACGAGCTCCATTCCCTCGAATGTGCGGCGATGCCAGGGTGCGGGAGCTGCCAGGGCCTCTATACCGCGAACACGATGGCGTGCGTGGCAGAGGCGATGGGGATGGCCCTCCCCGGATGCGCGGCGACCCCCGCGGTCGACGCCGGGAAGCTCCGGATCGCACGCATGTCTGGAGAGACGGCCGTATCGCTCGCACGTGAGGGGATGCTGCCCCGCGACATCATCACGAGGGAGAGTCTCCGGAACGCGATACGGGTCGACATGGCGCTGGGCGGGTCCACGAACACGGTCCTCCACCTCATGGCGATCGCGTCCGAAGCAGAGATCGACCTCTCGCTCGATTCGTTCCGGGAGATCGGGGAGGAAGTCCCGCACATCTGCAACATGCAGCCTGCCGGCCCCCACTCCATGCTCGACCTGCACAGGTCGGGTGGGATCCCTGCCGTGCTGCACGAGCTCGCCCCGTACCTCGAGGACGCCCCGACGGTATCCGGGAAGAGCATCCTCGAGGTGGCGCGGGAGGCGCGGGCGAGAGAGGGCGGTATCATCCGCACGGTGAAGGACCCCGTGAACCCTGCCGGCGGCCTGCGCATCCTCTTCGGGAGCCTTGCTCCCGGAGGCGCGGTAGTCAAGTCTGCCGCAGTCGCGAAGGAGATGTGGAGGCATACCGGGCCGGCCCGGGTCTTCGACGGGGAGGACGCTGCAATGGAGGCCATCCTGTCCCGCGAGATAGGGGAGGGGGACGTGGTCGTCATCCGGTACGAGGGGCCTGCAGGCGCCCCGGGGATGCCCGAGATGCTCTCGCCGACATCGGCCATCGTCGGGTTCGGGTACAGGTCTGTCGCCCTCGTTACCGACGGCCGTTTCTCCGGTGGGACCCGCGGACCCTGCATCGGGCACGTGACGCCCGAAGCCGCCGCCGGGGGGCCGATCGCCCTCGTCAGGGAAGGTGATCGGATAGCGCTCGACCTGCACGCCCGGACACTCGACATCCTCGTCGACCCCCTGGAACTCGAACGGCGGAGAAGGGAGTGGAGACCACTGGAAAAACCTCTCCACGGGGTGCTCGCCCGGTACGCGGAGACTGTCGGGCAGGCGGACAGGGGAGCCGTGTTCCGGAAACCGCGGGGATCGCGGGAGCGGGGGACCACGCCGGAGTGACTCTCGTGCCCGAATACGACCAGTTGAAATACGAAAGGGTCCTCTGCACCCACTGCGAGGGAGCCGGCTGCACGTACTGCGAAAAGGCCGGATACGTCCTCGTCCTGGCACCCGCACGCAGGTGCAGGCACTGCGATGGTGACGGCTGCATCTACTGCGGCTTCACCGGGTGGGCCGGCCTGAAGGGACGGTACGACGACTGAATACACCCTGCAGGTTCTGGAAGAGGGGGTCCGAGAGGTACGGGGCCCCTCAGGAGATCCTCACCGATAATGGAACGCAATTTGTATCAGCCGGGGATCCGGAGACGGCAGATCCCGCCTTCAGGAAATTCCTCGAGTATCACGGAGTCCGGCATATCTGGGCACGGGTGAACCATCCTCAGGCGGATGGAAAGATCGAGAGGTCCTTTTGTGAGGTAGAGCAAAGGATAAAGAGGTTCGGAACGATCGATGAAGTTGTAACTTGGCACAACGAGATTTATCCCCACAGCAGTCTCGATTATGGTGAACCCCCCCATGCCTTCTGGTACCGATTACCTCCTGGACGGATCCGTGGGCATGCTCGAGAGATGGGTGTATGCAGAAGGTTAATAGATGCAAGATGAATTCGGGATACTACAGGGGGTAAAACAGAGGGAAAGTTATATTCAAACGGAAATTACCTGATTATCAAGGAAAGTAGAGGGAGGAGAGATAACGAAAGCAAAAGTTGGGTATTTTGTGATTACAGATTGTTGGACACCGGCCGAGTGTTTACAGCAGGCGATAAAAGCCGAAAGAATGGGATTTGACTCCTTGTGGGTCGAGGATCACCTGGTAGCGATGCCAGGTGGGACCCAGTGCAACTTTGCCTGGACAGTCATGAGTTCGGCGCTCCAGGCAACCAATCGGGCACCCTTCTTCACCGGCGTCACCGCCCCTATCATGCGCTACCACCCGGCCATCGTTGCACAGGCCTTCGCCACCATGGGTGCGATGTACCCGGGACGCGCAGGGATCGGGGTGGGTTCCGGTGAACCACCGAACGAGATGGCAGTCTACGGCGGCAAGTGGCCATCGAATAACACCCGGCTGGAGATGCTCGAAGAGGCCCTCACCATCATGAACCGTCTGTGGACGAGCACAGAGCCAATCAGCTTCGCTGGAAAGTATTACACGCTTAATAACGCGGTGCTGTTGACGAAGCCGGAGAAGAAGGTTCCTGTGTACGTCAGCGCGATAGGACCGCGTGCAGCGAATCTGGCGGGACGCCTCGGCGATCACCTCATCAGTATTGCGAATAATCCCCGGTACATCAGGGAAGAACTCTGGCCGGCCCTGGAGGCTGGCGCCAGAGTGGCGGGCAAGGACCCGAAAGCCATGGAACGCGTTGGACATTTTGCTTACGTCTACGACCCGGACCAGGTGGTCGCCCCCGAGAGCCTGCAGCAGGATGCAGGTACAATCAGTGGAGGCGCTTTGGATAGGGCCATGTCGAGCGAGATGATATGCCTCTTCCATAGTGCAGAAGATATCATCAAGAAGATCGAGGAAACGAAGCGGATGGGATATAATCATATCGCGCTTGGCGATAATACCCCTGGCGTCGTTGCAAAGATGGGTCTACATTTGGAGGAGGGTGCAAGCCTCAAGGTCTGGGAGGATGTCCTTCCGCACGTCAGATAACACGACCTGGCATCCCACGATGAAGCGTGGGGATGGGAAGAAATCCATCTTTTACAAAAATGGGCTCTGTAGAGAACATTCACTGAACAGGAATCTGATAAACCTGATCAATTTTCATGAGACTGTGGAAGATCGGTTTAATTTTTCTTTTCTTCATTTTATTGTGGAAATGACTGGATTTGAGGTCCTCTCCGGATTTTTGTTTCAGGGCCGGTAACGCAGTTCCGACCTGATTTTTTTCGATGATCGAGAATGCGGTATTTACCTGGTACGGGTATGATACCCCCAATGGAGACAGGACCTGGATTTCATAGGTCTCTTCGCTGTTTTGAGTGGGTAAGTAAGTGAGCATGAATGGGGGCTACCCCCCCACACCCCCATTGCGAGAGACCCTGCCGCCCCCGAAAATACCGCGGGGCTTCCGCCCTCGACCCGGGGCGACCTGCGGTCACCTCCATTTCTTCAGTAAATGTTGAATAATCCTGGATAGAGTAATGAGATGGAGCGCGG
>JAKPSJ010000058.1 GCA_029555345.1 Methanobacteriota archaeon
CAACGTGATTGGTTTCATTACGGGAGTAAAAGACGTACCATGGTAAACGAGATCGTGCAACTCCTGCTCCGTTACGGGGCACTCGAATTCGGGGAATTCGTCCTCGCGTCAGGTGAGAAGAGCTCCTATTACCTCGATATCAAGAAGGTGGTGACGAGACCGGAGGCATTGCAATTGATCGCAGCGCTGATTGCACGCAGGTTCGACTTCGATACCGTTGCCGGTGTCGCTGTCGGGGGTGTCCCCCTGGCGGTCGCCGTTTCGCTCGAGAGCAAAAAACCCTTTGCAATTGTCCGCAGCCAGGAAAAGGGCCATGGAAAGTCAGGGAGGGTGATCGGCGATGTGAGCGGCAGGCGCGTCCTCCTCGTGGAAGACGTGACAACCTCCGGAGGGTCGGCCATCCAGGGGATAAAGGCACTGCGGGAGGCGGGGGGAATTATCGATACCGCCGTTGTCGTGGTCGACAGGGAAGCGGGCGCAGCAGAGAGCCTGGGACGCGAGGGCGTGCGACTCGAGGCCCTTGCGAAAGCATCCGAAATCCTCAATGCGGGACGCGAGAATAGCAAGCGTTAACAGACGCGGTTACGATACATGACTATGAAAATCCTGGTTGTGGGGGGTGGTGGCAGGGAACATGCCATTGCCATGGCGCTGTCCCGCAACAGCGATGTGGAACTGTACGCCGTGATGGCGCAGCAGAACCCTGGCATTGCAAAGCTTTGCCGGAAGTTCTTCATCGGGAAGGAGACGGATGTTGCTGCCGTCACACGGTTCGCTCAGCAGAACTCACTGGATTATGCAATAATCGGACCCGAAGCTCCCCTCGAGGCAGGGGTTGTCGACAGCCTCGAAAAGGCAGGTATTCCCTGCGTCGGGCCGACCCGTGCTGCCGCCCGGCTCGAGACGGACAAGGCGTTCTGCAGGGAGATGATGGAGACTCACGGGATCGCCGGGTGCCCGCGGTACCGTGCGTTCCACGCGGCGGAAGACGCGATCAGTTTCCTCAAAGGCTATCCCGGCGACCTTGCCATCAAGCCGGTCGGGCTTACAGGAGGGAAGGGTGTCAGGATCGTGGGGGAACACGTCGATCGGAAAGGGGCTGAGGAGTACATCCGCAGCCTGCAGGGCGGGGTCGTTCTCGAGGAGAGGCTGATTGGGGAAGAGTTCACACTCCAGGCGTTCTCCGATGGGAAAAATATCATCCCGATGCCCCTCGTCCAGGACCATAAAAGGGCATACGAGGGGGACAAGGGTCCCAATACCGGTGGAATGGGTTCCTATTCCCTCCCGGACCATACCCTCCCCTTTGTAACCGGGAGCGACAGGAAGAGGGCACTGGATATTATGCAGTCTGCTGTCGCGGCAATGGAGGATGCAGGGACACCCTATCGCGGGATCCTGTACGGCCAGTTCATGAACACGCGGGATGGCCCGATGGTCATCGAGTTCAATGCCCGCTTCGGAGACCCCGAGGCGATGAACGTGCTCTCCCTCCTCGAGACTGACTTTTTGAGCATCATGGAGCGGATCGTGGAGGGAACCCTCGGGAATTTGCCGGTCCGGTTCTCCCGGAAAGCCACGGTCTGCAAGTACATCGTCCCCGAGGGATATCCCGAGTCCCCGGTCATGGGAGAACCCCTGGTCATCGGACCATACGAGCCCGCCATCCTCCATTATGCCAATGTTGAGGAGAGAGAGGGGACACTGTATACACGTTCTTCGCGGACGCTGGCATTCGTTGGTCTCGGCGACACGCTCCCTCTGGCCGAGAGGATTGCCGAGACCGCGGCTTCGAATGTGAGGGGGAGGGTGAGGCACCGGAGGGACATCGGGACTCAGGAACTCCTCGAACGCCGGATATCACACATGAGGGAACTCCGATGAAGCGCGACCTGATCTCGATCCTCGACATTACAGCCGGTGAACTGGACCATCTCCTTGATATGGCTGCCCGGATGAAGGAGATGCGGAGGGCAGGAAAGCCGCACCGGTGCCTGCCTGGCAAAACCCTCGCCATGATCTTCGAGAAATCATCGACACGCACCCGGATCTCTTTCGAGGTCGGGATGGCTGAACTGGGGGGAACAGCGCTCTTTTTGAGTGTCCATGACCTCCAGATCGGAAGGGGGGAGGAAATCCGCGATACGGCACGGGTGGCATCGCGGTACGTCTCGGGCGTGATGATCCGTGCATACCGGCATTCCACCATCGAGGAGTTCGCCCGGTATGCGACCATCCCGGTCATCAACGGGCTTTCCGACCTGGAACATCCCTGCCAGATCCTTGCCGACATCATGACGATCAGGGAGCATTTTACGAAGACTGAAGGCATCAGGGTCGGGTGGGTCGGGGACGGTGACAACGTGTGCAACTCGCTGATCCTCTCGTCGGCCCTCACCGGGATGGAGGTCACCGTTGCGACACCCCCCCGTTTCCAGCCTCCTGAAGAGATCCTCGGCAGGGCCCGGGCCGGGGGTGGCCGGGTGAGGGTGCTCAGT
>JAKPSJ010000060.1 GCA_029555345.1 Methanobacteriota archaeon
CGGTACTCGTTCTCGAGCACGACGAGGAGGGAATGGCCTCCATCCCGGGTGTAGCAGTAATAGTCGCGGACGCCTTCCGGCAGGACCCCGGGATACTTCCTTTCCGGAAGCACCCAGTTCGCCAGTCCCGCCGCATCGATGATGTGGGATGCATCAGGCATAAGTTAAGCCTCGGTTTCCGCAGCAGATATACCTGGCTTTCCAGGAAGATTGGGGGATACACTATGCAGAGAAATGGTTCTGCCCATATAGTCCTGCAGGTTGCCAGGCAAGGACAGCCGATTGCAAATCCCGTGGAGAGCAGTTTTTGACCAGGCACAAAATATCGTGGGTGCATGGCCTGCTCTTCGTTCAATCACCTACCAGGAAAACCAGAGCATTCCGCGGTGGATTGGATTTGCTAAAAAATTAAAAATATATCACACTATAAATTATTATAAAAGATAAATTTCACATTTTCATTGTTTGTAACAATTAGTTATATTGAAATAATTAGAACAATGAAACAATATGTATGAATAAATTGATTTGTAAAGTTTCCTGCTATCTCTTTATCATCGGTCTTTCATTCTTGTCCGGCTGCACAGACCTCACTGGACAGGATACAGTTAAAACCCCGGGGGCTTCTGTGCAAGCAGAGACCCTCACCCTCAAGGACGGGTTCTCGCGGGAAGTCACTATCCCCTTCCCGCCGGAGAAGGTAGTCTGCTCGGGTGCGGGGTGCCTCCGCTACGCCGTATACCTCGGTGGGCAGGACCTCGTGGCCGGTGTCGATGATATCGAGAAGAAAAACCAGGCAATCGAGGGAAGACCTTACGCCCTCGCGCACGGTGCGCAGTTCAAGGACCTTCCCCTCATTGGCGAGTTCCGTGGCAAAGACGACCCTGAAAAGATAATCCTCATCCAACCTGACGTTATCTTCAAGGCCAGTACAACCGGGCAGCCGCCAGCGACAAGTGCCGCGGATGCTGAGAAGCTCCAGGAGAAGACTGGCATCCCCGTCATCGCATTCCCATACGGGTCACTCCGGGACGAAAAGGAAAAGGGCGAGATGTTCGATGCCCTCCGGATTATGGGAAATGCCATTGGAAAGGATGCCCGGGCCGAGGAGATCATAACTTATATCGATGCAACGATGGCCGACCTGGAGAGGCGGACTGCAGATATCCCTGAATCGCAGCAGAAGAACGTTTACATCGGCGGGGTCTCTTCCGCCGGGGCCCATGGAATCATCTCAACCGAGCCGGCATACCCGCCGTTCCTCTGGGTGCATGCAAAGAACATGGCAGCAGGCATGGGGACCGCCCACGCAGACATCGCCAAGGAGGCCCTGATCGCATGGGATCCAGAGGTCATCTTCATCGACGTGGGGACATTGCAGTTGGAGAACAAGGGGGCGATAGGGGAGCTCGAGAGCGACCCAACATTAAAGGGTCTCGATGCCGTGAAGAATGACAGGATCTATGGTCTCTTGCCGTACAATTTCTACAGCACAAACTACGAGACCGTTCTTGCCAATGCATACTTCGTGGGCAAGATCCTCTATCCCGACCGGTTCGCGGATATCGAGCCTGCACGGAAGGCCGACGAGATATACACTTTCTTCCTCGGGAAGCCCGTTTTCTCCCAATTGAACAGCCAGTACGAAAACCTGGGCTTTTCAAGGATTCCGCTGCAGGAGTGATCCGGGGCAACCGCAACCGTGCAGGAAGAGGTGTAGGATCATGCACTTTGCCGACGGGGAGGTACCAGGAGAATACCTGGGGTATGTCCACAAAAAGGTCCTCTGGTTAGCTGGGGGAATGGGAGTCCTCCTTATTCTTCTCGTTTACTCCATATCGGTCGGGGCCGTGGCTATACCGCTCACTGACGTTTTCATGACGATCACAGGCCAGAACGTGTCGCACAAGTGGGACGCTATCATATGGAACATCCGCCTCCCCCAGGCCCTCGCTGCGATCGTCGCAGGCTGCGGTCTCGCTGTCGCAGGGGTGACGATGCAGTCGATCCTGAGAAACCCGCTTGGCTCACCGTTCACCCTCGGGATATCGAATGCCGGGGCCTTCGGCGCTGCGGTCTCTGTCATCGTTCTCGGGACCGGGACGATGCAGTCGCGTGTCGCGGATGCAGTCACCATCAACAACCCGTATATCACCACGATGATGGCATTCCTCTTCTGCCTCCTTGCGACTGCCGTCATCCTCCTCATCTCGCGGATCCGGAACGCATCCCCCGAGGTCATGGTCCTCGCGGGCGTCGCCCTCTCGTCGCTCTTTACCGCCGGGACGATGTTCCTGCAGTATTTCTCCAACGATGCACAGCTCGCTGCCGTTGTCTTCTGGACATTCGGAGATGTTGGACGGGCGAACTGGCCGGAACTCGCATTCATGTCCCTCATCGTCGCCGCAGCGACCGTCTATTTCGTAGTCAACAGGTGGAACTACAATGCCATCGATGCCGGTGACGAGACTGCGAAGAGCCTCGGAGTGAACGTCGAGCGGGTCCGCCTGTTCGGGATGGTGGCATCTGCACTTGTCACTGCCGTGATCGTTTCATTCCTGGGTGTCATCGGTTTCGTGGGGCTCGTCTGTCCCCACATGGTAAGGCGGATTATCGGTGACGACCAGCGGTACCTCGTCCCCGGGTCATGCATCATGGGCGGCATCCTCCTGCTCGCCTCGGATACTGTCGCACGGGTAATCATCGCCCCCTATGTCCTGCCTGTCGCCGTCCTGACCGCGTTCATGGGAGCGCCGATCTTCATCTACCTCCTCTTGCGGGGGAACAGGATATGATACTCACAGTCGAAGACCTCAACTTCTTCTATCGCAACCGGGAAGTGCTCAACGATATCGCGTTTTCGATCGGAAAGAGCGAGATCGTTGCAATCCTCGGGCCGAACGGCGTGGGAAAGACCACGCTCCTGAAGTGCTTGAACCGGATACTAAGGCCCAGGGAGGGCGTCGTCTACCTCGACGGGCAGGACATTTTCCGGCTGAACGGAAACGAGATCGCCCGGAGTATCGGGTACGTCCCCCAACGGGTCGAGACCGGGAAGCTAACTGCCTTCGATGCCGTGCTGCTGGGCAGGAAACCTCACATCGGGTGGGAACTCAAGGAAAAAGACTTGAAAATTGTCGACGCGGTCTTCCGGCAGCTCTCCATGGACCACCTGCGACTTGCATCGATCGACGAGATGAGCGGGGGGGAGCTCCAGAAGGTGGCAATCGCCCGCGCCCTGGTCCAGGAGCCCCAAATCCTCCTGCTCGACGAGCCGACAAGCAACCTCGACCTGAAGAACCAGGTCGGCATCCTCACGACCATTGCCCGGGTAGTGCGCGAGCATGACATTGCAGCCGTGATGACGATGCATGACCTCAACCATGCACTCCGGTATGCCGACCGTTTCATCTTCCTCAAGTGCGGACGTATCTATGCGCACGGAGGTCCCGAGGTCATCTCCCCGCGAACCATCGAGGAGGTCTACGGCCTGCCGGTCATCATCGGGGAACTCGGCGGGGTGACCTGCGTCGTCCCGGTGAATCCCCCTGCCGCGACCGATGCATGAATGCCCGGGCAGTGCTTTCATAGAAGGAGTGAACATGTGCGAAAACCATGAAATAGCCCGCAACTGGTCTGCGTACCCCGCGTTCGACGAGTGTGTCAGGTTCCACGGGCACGCATGCCCCGGCCTCGCGACCGGGTACCGCGTTGCGACAGCCGCGATGAGGACTCTGGGGGTTTCCCGGCCCAACGACGAGGAACTCGTCTGCATCGCGGAGACAGATGCCTGCGGCGTAGACGCCGTCCAGGTGGTGACGGGCTGCACGGCGGGAAAGGGAAACCTAATCATTGAAGACTACGGCAAACACGCTTTCTCCTTCTTCTCGAGGGATAGTGGGAAGGCAATCCGAGTCCTGATCAGGAATTCCGGCAAGCAGGTGAGGTCGGCAATGGACACTCTCCGGAAGAAGGTCTTTTCCGGGACTGCGACCCCTGCAGAGATATCCCGTTTCCAGGAGATGATGCAGGCTGCAACACGTTCCCTCCTGGACGCACCCGAGGAGGATCTCCTCGAAATCCGCGAGATCCACGAAAAACCCCCTGGAAAGGCGCGTATCTTTGCGTCCGTCCTGTGCGACCTCTGCGGGGAACCGGTCGCAGAGTCGAAGACGAGGGTTGTCGAAGGGAAGCGGCTCTGCATCCCCTGTGCCAATGCGCAAAGAGATGAGAGATGACGATGAACCGGAAATCCATGGATCTTGTCCCTATCGGGTACGTGCGATCCCCCTACCGGGAGAGGGGAGACGCCCCGCACCAGGGGAGGTTAGCGCCTGCAATCTCAGAGATCGTCATAAAACCTGAGTACAGTCCAGGCCTTTTCAAAATCGCGAAGAAGAAGCATATCTTCGTCCTCTGCTGGTTCGATCGGGCCGACAGGAGCAGGCTCTCCGCCACTCCACCCCACGACCGCGTGGAACGCGGGGTCTTCGCGACCCGGTCTCCGGACAGGCCCAACCCAGTCTCCCTCTCCCTCGTCGATCTCGAAAGCGTCAAAGGGTGCGTCCTCACTGTCCGGGGGCTCGATGCACTGGACGGGACTCCCGTGATCGACATCAAGCCCTATTCGGAAGCGATCGATACACCAGGGGCGTAAAAATAAATGGACTGCAGCAATCCTATCCCTCCCTCCTTCTGTGCCAGGAAAAGATCGGTCCTCCAAACCTGTTCCCATACCTGCATCAGGTCTGGCGGGATATATCCCTCTTAAATGACATTCTTCTGCCAGCAGTGCGGGGAGTGCTGCAGCGTGATGGGCCGGGTCTTTGCAATCGGATTGGCCCGCGATGGGTACCGGTTTGAACTAGAGAACCTCTATACGGGAGAGAAGACCGAAGTCGGGGTCTCTCCTGCCATGCAGGAACTCTATCTGTCAGGGGAAACTGTTTCGGACTGGCAGGACCCCTGCCCCTTCCTCCGCTATGATACCAAGAAGAAAAAGGCATTCTGCACGGTCCACGAGACGAGGCCTGGAATATGCAGGGATTACGGGTGCTGGAGGATCCTCGTCGTCGACGGATCGGGGCGGCGGGCCGGGCGCATCATGGAATGGAGGTATTTCCACTCCGAGGACCGGCGTCTTGCACAGGCATGGGAGGAGTTCAGGGACGGGATAGACAGTCTCCCGGACCCCGATTGGGACAACGCTGCCGCAAGGTTCTTCAGGGAGCGAGGGTATTCCGTTTTTCTTTGAAAGGGGACCGAAAGACCAAAAAGGGCATTTTTCCGCCAGGATCCCTGCCGGGGATTCCATCCTGCATCATTCGCAGCCCCTCCCTGCTGGAAATGGTTCCCCGATGCAGTATCCGCCGGTCACCCGTCTTTTTATGTTCACAGAGTGACGAGCTATAGGATAAAGGAGAGCGTGATTGTATGGTCCAGGAGGATGAGAGCCAGAACATTCCCCGGCAGGGGAATGGTGACCCGTGCAAAGGGGATACGGGAGCAGGAACGTCCCTGGTCGGGCGAGGGAGCAGGATCGTTTTTCTCCTTGCAGTGATCGGTTCGACTTTTCTTGCCGTCGCCCTCTTCATATACGGCTTTGCCATCACGATCTCCAGCCTCCTCTTTTCGTTCACCCATTTTTCCCTCGAAATCGAGGCCATGAAGGGGGCGATGGCAGTTGCCGTGGAGATCATCGACCTTTTCCTCGTCGCTACGGTCTTCTACATCATATCCCTCGGGCTGTACGAACTCTTCATTGCCAAGGCGCCGCTTCCCGGCTGGCTCAAGATCTGCGACCTGGACGATCTGAAGGAGAAGCTCCTCAGTCTCGTCGTCATCGCGCTTGCCGTGCTCTTCCTGGGCGAGTCCCTCGTCTGGCCGAATAGTACGGGGGATCTCCTCGTCTACGGCCTCGCCAACGCTGCTGTCATTGGTGCCATATCACTGTACCTCTGGGCACAACACTGACCAGTCCTCTCCTCCCCCTGCAAGGAAGAACGACTTTTATCACATTGGAAGGCCACAACACAGATCATGCAAGTCGTTGCATTCAACGGGAGCCCAAGAAAAGGCGGAAACACGGAGAGACTGTTGAAACGCGTTCTTTTAACCCTCGGGGAGGAAGGCGTGGAGACCGAGCTGGTCCAGGTCGGCGGGGAGAGAGTCCATGGCTGCACGGCATGCGGAAAGTGCTTTACGAACCAGGACTGCCGGTGCGTCTTTGATGACGATATCATCAACGAGTGCATCGAGAAGATGGCTGCCTCCGATGGCATCCTGATCGGGTCACCGACGTACTTCGCCGATGTCTCCCCGGAGACCAAGTCGCTGATCGACCGTGCAGGGTTTGTTGCGATGGCCAACGGCAATCTTTTTTCCCGCAAGGTGGGTGCTGCCGTGGTCGCTGCACGGCGAGCGGGAGGTATCCATGTTTTCGATACCATCAACCACTTCTTTGGCATCAGCAACATGTACACCGTCGGCTCGACCTACTGGAACATCGGCCTGGGGTTGAACCCGGGTGAGGTGGAAGGGGATACCGAAGGAATGAAGACCATGGAGATGCTTGGCAGAAACATGGCCTGGATTATCAAAAAGATACAGTCCTGATATACCGTGGAATCCGTCCAGGAGGCTACCCCTCCCTGCTCCCAAGACTCTCCCGCAGCATCCTGAAATCCTCGTCGCTTGCGTCAGCTTCGACAAGGACTGGTCCAAAACAGGGCTTGACAAAGGGGATCAGGAGTTTCTTCTTCTTCACTTTGAAACCAAGCGGCATCGGTCTCTTGAGGAGGAGTGCAATTCCCCGGATCGTGAAGCCTGGCGGCACGTCGTACCACTCGGAACTGTTTTCCTTGACATAAGCCTCGATTGCCTCTTCAGTCGTGTCCTTGAGGAGGATCTTTCCCTTTATCCTGTTGACGCAGTGCGGTTCCGGGACCATGCTATGTGTGATAGGTACGTTCCACAAATAAGAGGTGTGGTCAGGGCACGGGGAGGTCGAAGCCTCCTGCATGGAGCCGGCCTGCATTTCTCCCGTGCAATGGTTCCCTCCCAATCGATCGAAATCAAATGGAGACGAGGGGGATGCCGAAGAGAACAATCTCGAGTGCAATCAAGGCGATGATGATCCACTCGAGGAAATTCGCGTGCTGGACATTCACCTCGTCCGAAAGCATCCTGTACGTCTCCCGGATGGTCGAGAGCCTGTGGTTGACGCTCTGGCTCCAGGAGTCGCTCCGGAGAGCCTGGAGCGCAGCGGCATAAACCCGGGCATAGTAGATGTCGTCAGTGACCTTGATCAGGTTGTTGATATCCTCGACTATCTCCGAGACTTCAGCCTGTTCGCTCATCAATTCCCTCATCAGCTTACGGTAATGGAGGGACCTGATGATCCACCATTGGCGGTCTGCGTTATCGATGTCGTCGTACATCCTGTCCATCTGGCGGGAAAGTTCCCTGTCGTAAAAGCGGAGCTCGAATACCTGGACCGCGGCAAATTCGATCAACTCGATCAGGTCCATGGGGGGTTCGGGCGAGAAGATGAGAGCTCCACCCCACGAGATGATCGCCCTCTCGTCTGGATAGTAGGAAAAGGAGTACTGGAGGGTCTCCCTCCGGATCTCCGGGGAGAACATGGCTTTCTCCCCTAGCAGCACGGCGACGGGGTCGATTGATGAGTCCTGCCGATCGGCGAGGTAGATGGTGTAGTCATCGTAGAACTCCGCGTCGACCGGGCGAAAACCGATGTGAACGGAGAGAATACTCCGAAGATCTGCGAGTGCCGCATCGAAAGAGGCGGAGAGCTCCCCCTGCCCGTAAAATGCGAGTGCCATCTCCTCGAGGGTTGCAGCCGGTGCATCCATCTCCTCGATATAGAGGCAGAGCGAGAATGCACCGAACTCGTATATCCGGGCCATCACTGCGAGGGGGAGGAGGCCTCGCACCGTCTCGATCATCATACCAGGGAGCCGGATCAGGAGCGGGGGCTGGTCAATGGAAATCGACGTTGGGCGGACCCGCTGGAACCGAAAACGCGACGTCGCCATGTTTGCTGCGAGCCCCTGCTCAAGCTTTCCGAGGTCGATCTCCTCGCCGATGTCAAAAATCCTGTAGAACCGGATGCCATACATCGAAGGTCAGGCCCCTTTTTCTGAAGAGTATGGGCAGCAGGAGACGATAAGCCTTCCAGCAGGTCTCAAATGCCGCGTATACTATCTTCTGGCCCCTTCAACTCCCAGGCTGATATAGAAAAATAGCCCTCGTTTCATGCATCTTTTGGGAGAATTTTCCAACGCTCCCCACCCAATCGTTTGCTGCATGGCAGGCCGCACGTGCTCTCCCGTTACACTACCAGGGAAATCGTTCTCTGCCTTCCGTGCGGTTTTTCTCTTCCGGAATGGATATATCTGGCATGGCAGCATTCTTCTGCACCATATCACCCCGATCGTGGCCCTATTGCCTTGCCGCGGGTATCATCGTCACCTTCCTTGGCCTGCTCCTCCTCCTCGAGCCCGGTGTTTCACTCCGCCTGGCCCTCTACTCGCTTGGAGCTCTTGCAGTTGTCGTTGCCGCGATCTTCCTGGCCATCACCGCATTGCTCTCCCGCAGCGGTGGCTTGCCCTTCTTCCTGCCGCTCGTAATCGGTGTCATGATGATCGGTGTCGCACTTGCCGCTTTTTTCTGGCCCGGTGTCTTCGGCGGGATCCTGACAACGATAGCCGGTGCTGTGCTCATCGTGGGCGGGCTCGGCACTGCGCTGTCCGGCCTCTTTTCTCCAAGCCCGGCCAGCCGGAAGGTGCTCTTCGTCCTTTCCGGGACAATCATCCTCGCCTTCGGGCTCCTCGTCGTGCTGCGGTCTGAACTGGTTGCCTTAGTTATCACCCGGATCGTGGGTGCCATACTCCTCTGCCTGGGATTGCTCCTCCTCGCCCAGGCCCTTTACACGTGGTTGGCGGAGAGGCGGGCAACCCCGGAATGGACAGGCATCACCCTGCGGTAACAGGTCCATTTTTTACCTGTTCCCCTGCCAATGGGTAAATGAATGGAGAATGGAGGTGACGGTTTTGTCCTGTCTTTCCTTGTACCTGCTTTCATGCCTCCTCCCTTTCACCGGTTACCGGCGACCTTATCGTCCAGAGGCGACACAATATAGAGAAAAACATTTCTGCGAGGGTGTCTGAGCCTGGCCAAAAGAGCGGGACTTAAGATCCCGTCACGAAGGTGTTCGTGGGTTCGAATCCCACCCCTCGCACTTTCGATAACCATTTTTGGAGAGTCAAATTATTTTATTTCATCTAACACTGGCGGTGTAAAAAGGCTCTTCGCTATTTTCAGTGGGTAAGTAAGTGAGTGCACGTGGGGGGTTACCGTCCCCACGCCTCCGTTTCAAGGGACCCCGCCGCTCCCAAAAAGGCGCCCCGGCGGCGGTTCAACAACAAGCAAAATCAGGGACATCACCATTATCTATAGCAAGTGCGATCAGCTCAAATTCAATTTACCCATTTGAAATGACGAAGAGGGGGGATCTTTTTGCAGAACGGCGATTGATCATCGTTGCTGACGAGGAGAAAGTATATTCCGCTCCCATTCATGGGAATATGGCTATTCGTCTCTAATATCCAGGAAGAAGACGATTCGCATCAGTAATGAACGCATGTAAAGTGGATGTTCCGGGTTCACCGAAATATCCCTTTTTCCCGGATCTTTATTAGAAACCCAATTTTCTTTTACACCTCACTCAATACATGAGCCGGTCCAGAGGATACAAAACAGAGGTTCATTTATCAAGTCGAGGATTCCCGCCAGGGATGCGGAAGCATTCCCGTGGCACAACTATCTCGAACCGCGCACCTTTCCCGGGTTCCCCGTTTTCCCGGATCGCTATCCCAGTGATTGCGAGGATCTCCTTCGCCAGGAACAAACCCAGACCAGTGTGTCTCCCGAATCCCCGATTAAAGAGGTGTGATTTATCCTCAGGTGTTATCCCCTCACCATCGTCCTCGCAGATGATGGTGAGACTCTCTTCACTAACCTGCGACGTGATCTTAATTGCATGTAAGGTGGAACCCCCGTACCGGAGCGCATTATCAAGAAGGTTAAAGAAAACCTTCTCCAGGAGTTGATCGGCAAAGACCTCGATGTCAGACAGGTCTACAGATATGCTGACATCGGTACGGGGCAATTGAGGTATCACCTGGGTGATCATGGCGTTCACGTTCTGCCACGATGGTTCCTTCACCCCCATCTCCTGGTAGTCCCGCGTGAAGAGTATCTCTTCCTCGATGATCCCGGCGATCTTCTCCTCCTTATCAAAGATCTCGATCAGGGCAGGTGTGTTTTCAAGGAGGGTCCGCGAGACCTGGTTATATCCTTTAAGGGCCATCAGCTGGTTCAGGATATCGTGACGCGTAATGCTAGAGAGCAGGTTCAACCGCTTGTTGGCCTGTATGAGTGCCTCTTCCGCCAGTTTCCTGTCAGTGATATCGTTGTAGATCGCGATGATCTCCCCAGTGGGAAGCCTGTATACCCAGTTTTCCCGCCAGGTTCCAGGATCGCGTGCATCTCTGTATATTGCACTTGGATAATACTCGGGCGTTCCTGTCCTCCAAACTCTCTGGAAGACAGAGAAGAGCCCGAAGTCTCTCACTCCTGGAAATACTTCGCTTACACGCCTGCCGACTATCTCGTCCTTTCTGACGTGTTCAATGGCTTCGGCCATAGTATTGAAATCTTTGAATACGAAGTCTCCGCCATTGTCAACTGCCTCGTATATTGCAACCCCGCTTGGCATTCTCGAGAAAAGCTGCCTGAACCTCTCCTCGCTCTCCAGCAAGGCCTCCTGAGTTTTTTTCCATCCGGATATGTCCTGTAGAGATGCAATGCTTTTCATCGTCCCTGGAATCATGTCAATGGAAAGGTAAATATCACGGATTTCACCGGACTTCCTGATGAACCGAAACTCGTAATGGGTCAGTGCTTTGTCATGGTTCTGCCTTCGCAACCGGTGCTGTTCAACCATCCACTCCCGGTCTTCAGAGACCACGAACTCCGTCCAGCGCTTCTTCCCTTCGATCTCATCCCTGGAATACCCGCTCAGATTTGAAAATTCATCGTTGGCGAGGCTGATGATCTGGTCTTCCTCAAGGGTGACCATTGCGGTCCCGGTATTCTCAAACACAGCCCTGTATTTCTCCTCGCTCTCACGAAGAGCCTGCTCGGCGATTTTCAGTTCCGTGATATCCCTGCCAACTGACTGGAATTCCTTCAGGCGCCCATCGGCGAGAAAGATCGCACGGTCCACCCAGTGCTGCCAGCGAAAGGTTCCGTCCTGCATGACGATTCTATGGTCGATGGTGCCGAGTGGATGATCCGGGGTGAGAGATTCTATGAGACGGGTCACTGCTTCCCGGTCGTCGCGGGGTAACTTCGGCCTGAACCGGCTGCCGATGATCTCGTCCCGGCTGATTCCGAAGTAACGGCAATATGCTTCGTTCACAAAAACGTGAGTCCCATCGGGGAGAAACCGGCAGATCAGTTCCGTCTGGTCCTCGACTACATTCCGATAGCGCTCTTCGCTCTCCCGCAAATCCAGCTCAATACGCCTGCGGGATACCGCGTACTGAATTTTATTGGAAAGCTCGGTGTACTGTGACTTAATATCGCCGCCTTTCTGGAGATAGAAATCCGCACCGTTGTTCATGGCATCGATGACGACCTCTTCGCGGCCTTTTCCAGTGAACAGGATAAAGGGGATGTCGCCAAACTGGTGCCTGACTGCCTTCAGGAATTCGATCCCGTCCATCCCCGGCATCTGGTAATCGGATACGATGGCATCATAGTGGTGGAAGGTAAGCAGTCGGAGTGCATCAGTGGCATCCTCTGTCGTCGTAACGGTGAAACGTCCCGACCGTTCGAGGACGGTCTTCATGATATCGAGGAACGCGGATTCATCATCGACGTAGAGCACCGAGATGCGTGTCTCTTTTCCGGAGAGGGACTCCATTCTACTTAATCCCTATCGGTGGAACCCTTATTAAGGCTCGCTCTTTGGTTCAATGGGGGAACTCTGGGTGGAACCAATATCCAGGAGAGCAGGGCTGAACAGGGCAAAAAGTGGAAACACTATGGAGAGATCGGATGGAAGTGTCGAAAAGGTTCGATCCAGGGAAACTGTCAGCATTGTTTATGGACCGGTAACCGCAGGATCATCCAACCAGGAAAAGCAGGATCGAGGTATCCGGCACCCGTGCCAGGCTGTGGAGGGTCCGGGGTAGAATAGGGACACGTGTCAACACCATGAATGAAATTTGATACTCTGTGGATAAATGAGCCATATGCAACCTTCTGTTTAAAATCCCATCCCCCGCACCCCCGGGCAGGAGAGGCCACGCCGCCCCCAAAAAGGCGCCCCGGTGGCGCTCCAGGAACTTGAAAACCAGGAACGGCACAACAGTCGTATTGGCACAAGGAGATCCGGAGTCAATCGTTCAAACCAGGCAATGAACCTCCAGGAGCCTTGAAAAGTATTGTAAGAGGTTACGGGAACCCCAATAACTTCACCGCCAGACTCTCTTCTAGGCATGGTCAGATGGAGTTCAATTTACCCACTCGAAATGATGGAGAGGGACAATTTAAGATACAGAGCAGCAGAAAGGAATACAACGGGGATATGTTCCGCAGAATATTATTTGCAACCGACCTTTCAGAGTACGCAAAGAAAGCTCTCGATTATATCGCAGGTTTTCCCGATGCCCGGGAAGTACTGCTGCTCTACGTTCTCCAGGCAGCCCGGTCTCCGCGTGGCGGTGGAGAGGTAGTCGAGTCATTCACCGGGAGGGAAAGATCGCTTCTCAGGGAAGAGAAACGCCATCTCGAATCTCTCAACAAAGATCTCAGAGTGACAACGATGGTGAAAACAGCCACCGATATTCCCGGGGCCATCATTGAGACAGCAGAAGAAGAGGGGGTTTCATTGATCGCTGTCGGGGCCCGGGGGAACAGTGTCGTTGAGGGGATACTCCTCGGAAGCGTATCGATGGCGATAATCCGGCGGAGCAGGACGAACGTCCTCGTTCTTCGCCATGAGATCATCGAAGACATGGCGGAAAAGAGGCATGGAATGCCATGCCCGATGATCCTCGCGA
This sequence comes from Methanobacteriota archaeon, assembly GCA_029555345.1. Taxonomy (GTDB): domain Archaea; phylum Halobacteriota; class Methanomicrobia; order Methanomicrobiales; family Methanospirillaceae; genus Methanolinea_A. Next base: position 13,152 of record JAKPSJ010000060.1, read on the forward strand.
AGGTGCTTTGCCCGACCGACTTCTCCTCCTTCTCGGATCGTGCACTATCTCTTGTCAGCACCACGAAAGGAATCGGTGAGATCATCCTCCTCACTGTCGTGTCCCACGGCGAGACCGAGTCCGACATACAAAACGCCGTCGAGGAGGCAAAGGAACGGATCGAAAAGATACGCGGTGACCTTTCTGCCCAGGGCATCGGAGCGAGGTCGATAGTGAGAATAGGGAACCCGGCCTCGGAGATCATCGAGGTTGCGGATGAAGAGGACGTCTCGTTGATCTGGATCGGTTCACATGGGAAAGGATGGTTCAGGGAACTCCTGATTGGAAGTACGGCCTACGACGTTGCAATGAACGCCAGAAAGCCGGTTATTATCATCCGTGAAGCGGAATCGAAGGCATAGCGCCAGGAAAAACCTGGATACAACCTGCATCCGGGCGGCGCTGCCTGGCTGGAGCATTCCTTGGCCTTTCTTCCATCGAAAAGGAATATGTGCCCGTTCTTTTGAAAAAAAAGTAGAAATGCCTGCCAAAAGCGGGAGATAATTACGCCCCTGCGAGTCTGCCCAGGATGCCCAATGTGAAAGCCATGACCAGCAGCGCGACCGTTTCAGTCATCCCGAGTATTATCATGTAATTCCCAAACCCCTTGCCGGTCTCTTCCATGGCGTCGCAGGCACAGGCTGCACATTTTCCCTGGAAGTAAGACGAAAGGCCCATTGCCATGCCGCAGAAGGCACCGATGCCAACGAAAGACTGGCCCTGGAAAACGAGGTCGTACATCCTGTTCATCACGATCATGCCATAGATCGTTTGTGTGAGTGGTGCGCCGACAAACGCAATGAGCATGAACGTCGCTGGTTTATTCTGGATATATTTCTTCTTCCATGCCCCTATGGCAGCCATTCCGGCAACACCAGCGCCGGCGGCGGAACCGCATGCTGACAGGCCGAGAATCAACCCCAATCCCAGGTCGCTGAATTGAATCATTTTATGTCCTCACTTCCCCGAGGTCCCCGTTCATTCTTTGAATGGTTTGAATGCCACACCGCTCCAACTCACGTTTGCATGCCCTGAGAATTCAAGCACGTTCAGCCTGATGCCATGAACGAGAACGGACAGCGGTCCCAAAAGAATGTTTAGGCAATGTCCGATGATAAGGATTGCTCCACCAACTGCAAGGGCGAGAATGCCATCGCCGAATCCATGACCCAGGGTATTCGTTGTTTCAGCAATCGCAAGGCCTGCAAGGCCAACAGCATAAAGTCGTATGTAGGAGATCACGTCGGTGATATTGTTCACGAAGCTCATGGCGATCGTCCCCAGCCCTTCCCCTATGGCTCTCAGGACCGGGGCATGCGGGTTCGTGAATACGATGACCAGGATAACCCCCGCAATGACAAGGTATAGCCCGAAAGTAGGGAATGGCTCATCCAGGATCAATGTCCGGGCAAGGAGGAAGGCAGTCCAGAGTATGCAGATATACCCGGCATCAACAAGTGCTGTCAGCGATGGAAGCTTCACATAACCCCGCCAGGCATGTGCAATGGACATGTGAAGAGCTCCGATAAAGAAGCAGAAGGTCTGCATGAAACCGGCATCGTTCAGCTGCGGTACGAGGGGCCTGAACCCCAGGGATAAAAGCCACTCCTGGCCGAAGAAGGTGCAGCTCAGGACACCCCATACGACTGCGCATGAGCTCAAAACATAAAAGAGCGAGATTACCGGCCTTATCTCGGGATTCGAACCCATCTTTTTCTGCAGCAGGAATGTCAACAGTATATAGAGAAGGCCGTACCCGGCATCCCCGATGAGAATGCCGAAAAAAATGCAGAGGAATATGAGAAAGGGAATGCTGACGTCGAGCTCGCGGTATCCCGGGGTGAGTCCCAGGAATTCCAGGACGGGCTGTATCATCGTGACCCATCGGGGATTCCGCATGAGGGTGGGCACCTCGTCTTCGGGAGAGGGATCGGAGATCACGATCCCCCACCTTTTCTTTTTTGCCTCGGATACGAGGCGCTCTTCGATGTCGAATGGGATAAACCCTGTCAGGTACTGTATCGGCCCGCCTTTCCCCATGCCATGCAGTACGCGTCGAAACTCGATCTCTTTCTCAAGTTGTCTCCTTGTCTCTGCAAGAAAGCGATACGAGCGGGCGAGTGACTCGATCTCCCCTCGAACCTGCTGGATTGACTGATCGATCTCTTCGTACCGCTTTTTCAGAACCGACACACGTTCTCTTGGCGGAGCGATCTCACGGTATGGGCATTCGAACTTCCTGCGTGATATCGCAATGCAATGGACAGCATCCCTGGTCACGTATGCCGTCTTCACGATTACATCATCGGGGAAAGATCCCGTCTCTTTGGCCGGTATCTCGTACAATCCCAGGTATATACCGTGCCGGGAAAGGTCCTGGACCTGGTCGAGATCGATATCCCCCCACGGGCCCCACTCGCTGATCTGATTGAGTATGTCCTGGGATTCGGTTTCCAGTTCTTCCTGGCGCTTTCCCAGGTCGACGATACGATGGGCATGGGCACTCCAGTCGCCGACGATCCTCTCCTGCGGCGGCAGGTCTCTCTCTTCGCCAATTACCCGGAGGATGACCTCGAGCGAAGTGTCGATGAGGGCCACATTCTCCTGGAGCGTGGTGAGATCGCTCCCCTCGGGGAGGTCCTGGTGCTCGATGTGAAGGACGCCGAGGTGACGGATGTACCTGGCCGTAGCTTCGGCATCCTCCTTTTCGAACAGGATCGTGGCTTTCTTCATCGGGACAATCATGCCTGCACGCCGCTATCTGCCTTTTCGATTTTCATTTTTGCAATTTTGCTGCGGCACACGGCATTCGTCATCTGGTCCCCGAGGTAGATCACGATCCTTCGGATCGCCTCTTTCGTCTCGGGAATCTTCACCTTTTCGAAGAGGTTGACCCGCTGCGTGGTGATGCGCAGTTCGTGTTTCAGGACCGATATTCCGGATTCCAGGACGCGGATCTCTTCACGGAGAGAGACGATCTCTCTCAGCGTGTCAATGCCCGCATCGAGCCAAAGGGGTGCCAGGAACAGATCGTATTCCTCCGGGGGGAATTCGACATGCCCGAATACCGGCACATCGATCCCTGCAACATTCTTCTTGCCCGTGGCTATGTTTTTCGGGGTGAGCCACTCTCCAATTTCCGGTGCCTCGGCCAGGAGACCGGACCAGCTCTCCGCAGAAGATTCGCGTGCCGCGAGGGAGTTCACCCTCTCTCCCAGTACCCCCTGCTGCCTGATGATCTCGATCTGCAGCTGCTGCTTCCGGAGCTGCAGCGTCGGCAGGTACCTCTCGTACTGCCTCAGGGCATCTCTCTGCCGCTTGAGTTCTCCCTGCGAGAACTTGATCTTCATACTCCCTTCGGCCAGTATTTTTCGATCAGGGACTTTTTTATCCCCGTCTCTTCAGGCGAGAAGCATTCGTGCAGGATCTCCCACCCGAGGTCCAGGGCCTGTTCCAGCGGGATATTGACCTTCAACGACATCATCCTGTCTTCGAAGAGTCTTCCGTACTTGAGAAGCTTCCTGTCCCAGGCGCTCATCTGGAACCCCATTGCCTGCTTTTCAAGCGTTTCGCGGTACTCGGCGAACAGCTGGATCATTGTGTCCATTATCGTCCTGTGGTCGTCGCGGGTTTTGGCATTGACCTGCTGTTTCAGCCGGCTCAAAGAACCGAACGGCTCTATCACACCGTTCTTCAGGTAGAACTGCCCCTCGGTGATGTAGCCGGTATTGTCAGGTATCGGGTGCGTCACGTCGTCCCCTGGCATCGTCGTGGCGGCGAGGATCGTGATGGAGCCGGCGGTATCGAAATCGACTGCCTTTTCGTAGCGTGCAGCCAGCTGGCTGTACAGGTCGCCCGGATACCCCCTGTTCGAGGGGATCTGCTCCATGGTGATGGAGATCACTTTCAGGGCATCGCAGAAATTGCTCATGTCTGTCAACAATACAAGCACCCGCCTTCCCTGGAGGGCGCAATTCTCTGCCACCGCGAGGCAGATGTCTGGAACGAGCAGGCACTCCACGATCGGGTCCGCCGCGGTGTGCATGAACACGATCGAGTGCGTGAGTGCCCCGTGTTCTTCGAGAGTGTCCCTGAAGAAGAGGAAATCGTCATATTTCAACCCCATCCCACCGAGGATGATGACATCGACTTCCGCCTGGATCGCGATCCTCGCCAGCAGCTCGTTGTAAGGTTCGCCGGGGATGGAGAAGACGGGGAGTTTCTGTGACTCGACGAGAGAGTTGAACATATCGATCATCGGTATGCCGGTCCGAATCATCTTGTCCGGGATTATGCGTTTCACCGGGTTCACCGGTGGTGTACCGACCTCCACCAGGTTGTCTGCAAGCTCCGGGCCGTTGTCCAGGGGCTTTCCGCTCCCGTTGAAAATGCGGCCCAGAAGGGCATCCCCGGTGGCGATACGCATGGGATGTCCCAGGAACCTGACTCTATCCCCTGTCGAGATACCGCGGCTCCCGGAAAATACCTGCAGGAAGACTTTCTTTCCATCGAGACGGATAACCTGGGCAAGAGATGTCCCTCTCCGGGTCGTCACCTGGGCAAGTTCCGAGTTTCCGATGTCATCTGCCTCGACCGTGATGACGTCGCCGGCGATCTGGGTGATGTGAGAGTAGACCTTCTGCATATTACCCCCTCTTCACCCGCTCGAGAAGCAGTTCCCGGATCTCGCGCTCGGTCCTTTCGAACTCCTCGCTCTTCCACCGGGCGGAATTCCACCCCCTGAAGAGCTGCCGCAACTGCTGGAAGAAATGGCGAGCGGTATCCTTATCTTCGAAATCGAATTCTGATTCGAAGATCTGGCTGATGAAATCGTAGATATACTCCTGTCGTTCCCTCGGCGTGGCCTCGTCGACAGGATCAAAAGCGTTCTGCTGCAGGTAGACGGAATCGAAGAATTCCGCCTCGAGGTATTCGATGTAATCGGGCAGCGCTGTCCCCTCTTCTCCAACGACTTTCATCATCTGTGCCACGTCGTTGCCCTTGCGAAGGATCATGAGCCCCCGTTCCCTCTGTTTCTCATCGATGAAACTGGAGTACTTGCTCCAGCTTATCAGCGGGTCGATGGCCGGGTAGCGGCGGGCATCGGAACGGCTGCGCGAGAGTCCGTGGAACGCACCCACCACTTTCAGTGTCGCCTGCGTGACGGGCTCTTCGAAATTGCCGCCGGCAGGGCTGACCGCTCCGCCAATTGTGATCGATCCGGTCGAGCCATCGTTCAACCGCACGACACCGGCCCTTTCGTAGAACGAGGCGATGTGCGATTCCAGATACGCGGGAAAAGCTTCTTCACCGGGTATCTCTTCCAGCCGCCCGGACATCTCCCGTATGGCCTGCGCCCACCGGGAGGTGGAGTCGGCGAGCAGCAGAACGTGGAGGCCCATCTGCCTGTAATATTCGGCTATGGTCACTGCCGTGTAAACACTCGACTCCCTCGCCGCAACAGGCATGGAGCTCGTATTGCTTATGATCACAGTCCGGTCGCTCAACGGGCGGTTGGTCCTGGGATCGATGATGTTCGGGAAGGTTTTCAGCGTTTCGACCACTTCCCCGGCACGCTCCCCGCATGCCGCGATGACCACCACGTCCACCTCGGCATGCCGGCTTATGAGTTGCTGCAGCACAGTTTTGCCAGATCCGAACGGGCCGGGTATGCAGTACGTCCCGCCCAGTGCCACGGGAAAGAGGGTGTCGATGATCCGCATCTTCGTGACCAGCGGCTCCCCGGACCGCAATTTTTCGCGGTACGCCCGGATCGGGATCTTGACCGGCCATTCCTGGGTGAGGGAGACGGGGTGGGTCTTTCCATTCGTATCGCGCAAGCGGGCGATCTCCTGGTGCGGGGTGCAATCACCGGGATCTCGAATCGATGCGACCTCTAAATTTCCCTGGAAAGAGAAGGGGACCATGCAATAGTGCTTGAATATCTTTTCTACCACGAACCCGATCTTGTCCCCGGGGCGTACCCACGCACCGGGTTCGACGATGGGGGTGAAGTACCAGGTGGCACCAGCTGGGAGGGGCTCGATATACCTGCCGCGCTGCAGGAAATAGCCGCACTGCTCGGCGAGTTCGGGCAGGGGGTTCTGCAGCCCGTCGAATATCTGCCCCAGCAACCCCGGCCCGAGTTCGGCGGAGAGCAGTTCTCCGGTGAACTCGACCTCTTCTCCGATCTTCAGGCCACCTGTCGTTTCGTAGACCTGCATTTCCGCGACGTTCCCGCGGACACGTATGACTTCGGATTTCAACCGCTCGGGGCCATGCAGGACATACGCCACCTCATTCTGCATGACCGCCGAATCGAAACTGGCAGTGACCATGTTGCCGATGATCTTCGTGATGCGTCCCGTTCTTGGTGCTGTCATCTTACCGGTTTTCCTTTAAATGAGCCAATGCCTGTTCGAGCGCGAGTTTCCGGTCAGCATTGCGAATCCTTTCCCAGCGCTGGAGAATCATCAACTTATAAGAATAAACTATCAAAGCCCCCAGGTCGAAATAATGCCCGGTGGCAAGATCGTCCAGGAACTTCCAGCGCTTTTCGTCCAGGAACTCTTCCGCACTGACAATGGATGGGTTCGCGTTTGCAGCCATCGCGACCGGTGCAAGGGAGGGGCCGCTGTACCGTTCGGGCCTCAGGTATGCTGCCGGCGCCACGTGCCTTCTATCGGCGCGGATTCTCACCAGCTCGTTTCTCAATGCAGTATCGAATTCGATCCACTTTCGAATGACGGGGTGATGATCGCCTTCCTCCGAATACTGGGGAGGGAGAGGCAGCGTATGCAGCGCTTCGAAGTCCTTTCCGGGAATGAACCGGTGGGCCATTTCGCAAAACTGCTCGAAGGTGAATGGAGGCTTCATCCCGAAATGGAGCGTCGGGAGGCTCGCAACCAGGTAGGGGTAAAGATCCGTCATGCGGGCTCACTTCTGGATTGCTTCCTGGAGGATCCCATTGAGTTTCGGCTTGAGATACCCCCCGATGTACTCGGCAAGGCCCTGGTCGGTAAAATCGTATGCCGATCGTCCGCGGTCGAAGCTGATGAGAAATCCCCCGGATATCTCACCCGAAGGCTTCAAGACGATGCCGCTTTTTGCCGCTTCACCCAGCTTGCCAAGAAAATGCTTCTCGAGGAGATCGAGATCCTCTGGCTTCAGGATGATCGTTATGTCGCCCTCCCCGCCAGGCTTGTAATTCTTCACTATCTCGACGATGAGTCCCGCAAGGGCTTCTGGTGCCAGGGCATGCTGGATATCTGCGACGACGATCCTCTCGAGCATTGCATTTATCTCGCTTCTCAGAGAAAGAAGAAAATCCCGCCCAGCCTGGGCCAGCAATGCCCTTGCTTTTTCATCTTCCAGGCGGATATTCTCCCGGGCGGCGGCGACGATCTTTTCGGCCTCGAGCCTCGCCTGGGCAAGGATCGCCTCCGCTTCCTGCCTTGCTGCAGACTCTATCTTTTGAGCCTGTTCTTCTGCGGCATTGATCCCTTCCTGTTTTATTTTTTCGATCAAATCCCCGATATCTTCCGCCATAGAAAATGCCGTTTCTTTTATTGTTGGTCAGACTGGAATACAAATACTTATGCCCTCTTCGTCATCTCAAGGGGGTAAATGAAAATCGGGACGATCTCGCCTGGTGAGATGGGGGCGGCACCCCCTACTCACACTCAATGGCCCACTCAGGAAAGGGGAATGCCAATAATCTCCTTATCGAAGATAATTGTACTCGAAGGGACCCCTGAGAGAATCCTTTATTGCCTCACTCGGTCTTCAATTTTATGTTGCACCGAGCAACAGAAAACCTGGTGAACTGATATGAAAAAGATGAAGCCTTACAGGTGTGAAGTCTGCGGTTATATTTATGATCCGGTAAGGGGAGAACCGAAGAATGGTATTCCCCCGGGAACTGCTTTTGAAGATCTCCCAAAGGACTATACCTGTCCCGTCTGTGGAAAAGCAAAGATAGGAAAGACTGCATTCACCGCGCTGGAAGCCCCATCAGGACGGTATCGCTGCATCGCGTGCGGGTACATGTACGACCCCGAGCGGGGAGAGCCAAAGAACGGGATTAAACCTGGAACAGCATTCGAAGATTTGCCGGACAGCTATGTCTGTCCTGTCTGCGGAGTCTATGCAAAGGTTGGAAAGAGCGCCTTTGTACCAACAGAATAACTCTCGTTTTTTTTCAACGTTGAGAAAAAAATTCTGTTGATAAATTATGGAGAGTGGGAATTAGTTTGGCCGATTTTCAGTGCGATATTAGTCTATTCCCCAACCAATCTCCCGGCCATCTATCTCTCTTCTCGTGACAGGTTTGCGCCCGTCATCGCGGCCACGACCGATCGGGATGGGGACTGGAATTCCATAGCCCTTTCACCCGCGTTCTCCCAGGAGATCAGACGAGGTTCCCGTACTTGGAGGCGCAGGCATCCCTGTACGCGCCCTCGACATCGGACTCCGGCGGGTCGTACGCCTTCGGGACGAAACTTAGGATCTTTCGGATCCTTTCCGAGACCTCCCTCTCCCTCCCCCTGGCGAGCAACTGCTGGTCGCGGAGAGTTGCCCCGGCCGAATGGAGCGACTCGTGGCACCGGGAGCACAGGACGAGGAGAAACTCTTCCAACTCCCCGGGAGCCAGGCGGGACTCCTGGTCTGGGTCGCAGAAGCAATGGACCTCGAGCGAGTCCTCCTCTCCGGGGCTTCCGCATATCTCGCATCGCGACCCGACTGCACGCCTGATACCGCCTGCCTTTTCAGGGTGCGACAGCAGTAACCGGGACATTGACACGATATCGACCTCCCTTACTGGACAGGATAGGCCCACTCACGATAAATGTTGGCCTCCCGGATGGACTATGCCGGCCTTGCGATTGGTCAAGAACACGAAGGGCATTCTTCCCGGCGTTGCGGGTCACAGCTCGTGGAATCTTTTCCGCTGGATGTGATCTGAGCAGGCCTGGTGCAGCCCCCCGGGGCCCCGACCTCCTCTTGTCACGGGATTCACCTGTACCTCCCAGCGGGGAAGGGATTCGAAGGAGAATGGGAGATGCATCTCGTCCACGCTCCAATGGAATCAAAAGCGATATCGCTCGAGGGGGATGAGTATGGTGATGGTATCATGACGGCGAAGGGTCTCACCATCGGGAAGTGGGAGTGGGCTGGGGCCGACGTTATGGTGGTCCCGCATCCTGATACGAGTAAGAGGGAGCCATGACCTCGATCACTATCTATGACGGAGCGCAGGGGATCGGGGGGAACAAGATACTCGTCGGTGGGGAGGAGGGGAACCTCCTCCTCGACTTCGGGAAGAATTTCGGGAAGTACGGAGTATTCTACGAGGAGTTCCTCAGGAACCGGGACTCGCGGGGCATCCACGACCTCGTCCACCTGGACCTTATCCCGAAACTGAACATCTACCGGGCCGACCTCGTCCCCGCCGACCTCCCGATGTCCTCGTACCCCTCACCGGGGATCGCCGCTGTCCTCGTCAGCCACGCACATGTCGACCACACGGGAAACATCGGTCTCCTCGATCTTGGCATCCCCCTCGTCGCATCGCCGCTCACGCTCGCCATCATGAAGGGGATCCAGGACTCAGGCAGCTCGTCGGCGGAGACCGACGCGTTCTACGCCTCGCCGAAAATGCCCATCAGCGAGTCGGGGCTCCTGCTGGAATCCGACAGGAAGATCCCCTATACCTGCAGGACGAGCATCTGCACCGCCTGCCCCAGAGAAGCTCTCGTCGACTTCCTTTCGCATCGGCCTGGTCAGGACAGCCCGCGGGCAAAGAAGTACCAACCGGCGGAGTGCCTTCCGCTCGACGGTTCGGCACTCCCTTTCAGGGTCACGCCCTACGAAGTGGACCACTCCATCTTCGGGGCGACCGCGTACCTGCTGGAGGGCGACCAGGTCATTGCCTACACCGGGGACATGCGGCTCCACGGGAAGCTCGGCGACAGGACCCGGGACTTCGTCCACCATGCAAAGGATGCATCGGTCCTCATCACCGAGGGGACACGGGCGGGCCGCGCGACCGGGCCGGAGGGGGAGCAGGAAGGCGGGGGCGCGACAAGCGAGAAGGTAGTGTACGACACATGCAGGGCGGCATGCGACGGCGCACGCGGGATCATCATCGCGGACTTCTCGCCCCGGAACTTCGAGCGCCTGGAGACGTTTTCCCGGGTCGCATCGGAGACTGGCCGCACGCTGGTCGTGACAGCAAGGGACCTCTACCTCCTCGACGCCATGCAATGCGCTGACGGCGTATGCCGCTATGAGTCGGTAGGAGTTTATGGGGAGCTCGTCAACATGGCGAAGAGGAAGTGGGAGACAGAGGTCGTCATGGACCGGGCATACGACCAGTATGTCTCCCACGGGGAACTCCATGACGACCCGGACGGCTATATCCTCTGCTTCTCCCTCTACGACATGAAGCACCTGCTGGACATCAAGCCCGACAGGGGTACCTACATCTATTCGTCCTGCGAGGCGTTCAACGAGGAGATGGAGATCGATTTCCGGAGACTCTGGCAGTGGATCCGGAGGTTCGGGCTGGAGGCCAGGGGGTTCTCGCTCGACGGGAATGGGAAGCCCGTCTTCGACTCCCGGTACCATGCCTCGGGCCATGCGTCCTGCGAAGACCTTGCATGGGTCATCGATCAGGTCGATCCCGACATCCTCATCCCGGTCCACACCGACAATCACCAGTGGTTTGCCGACACCTTCGAGAACGTGCGGGTCATGCAGGACGGCGAACGCCTTGACCTCTGAAGCGGAGGTGCCCGATCTCCTCCCCCGGTTGTCATGGACCACCTGCTCGGGCTGTATGCATGAGCGTTTCTGAACACGTACTGGTGCCATAGCCTGGGAGAGTCGGGGCTTCCCAGATATGTTCTTCACCATGCATGTCCAGGGTCTAGGCTTCGTATCTGGAGGAATCTGAATGGCCTCTTCGCTATTTCGAATGGATAATGAATTATGAGTGGGGGCTGCCGTCACCATGCCCCTGGTGCGATGCACTCTGCCGCATCCGAAAGGCGCCCCGGCAGCGGTTCAGAAACTGGCAAAACCAGGGACATCGCAATAATCTCGAATCGAATTTACCCGCGTGGAACGACGAAGAGGGAAAAATATTGTATATCCTGTGAGTACTCCGGGAAAGGGACCTAGTCAGCCTGGTCCCGGCGGCTTTTCAAAAAAAAGAGTGGTACCGGTCGCACCCGGGCCCGGCTGGAGATCAGATGATGATCGCAGCTGTCTTGGTGTCTTTCTCCTCGTCGTAATCGGTGATTGCGACCTCTGTCGTGAGGATCATCCCGGCAATCGATGCCGAGTTCTGGAGGGCCACCCTGACAACCTTTGCGGGGTCGATGACACCCCTTTCCACGAGGTTCTCGTACGTCCCTGTCTTTGCGTTGTATCCGAACGATCTATCGCCACTGTTCCGGATACGTGCAACGACCTCGGCACCCTCGATGCCGGCGTTCTCTGCTATCTGGCGGAGCGGCTCTTCCAGGGACCTGCGCACTATCGAGACGCCTATCTTCCGGTCGTCGTCGAAATTCAGCGAATCGAGGGCTGATGCAGCCCAGAAGAGCGCGAGCCCGCCTCCGGGGACGACACCCTCCTCGACGGCGGCTTTCGTTGCGTTCAGGGCGTCGTCTATCCGCATCTTCTTCTCTTTCAGTTCAGTCTCCGTGGCCGCCCCGACCTTGATGACAGCCACGCCGCCCGTCAGGTTCCCGAGCCTCTTCTTGAGTTCGTCTTTCCGGAACTCGGAGTCCGCGATGTGGATCTGTGACTCGATGAGCTTGATCCGCTCCTCCAGCGCTTTGCGGTCCCCCTTCCCCCCGACGATAAGGGTCTTCTCGTCGTCCACTCTCACGGTGTGCGCTGATCCGAAAGCCTGGCGCGAGACGTTCTCGATCTTCATCCCGCGGTCCTCGGAGATGACGGTCGCACCGGTGATGATGGCGATGTCTTCGAGGATCGCCTTCTTCTCGTCCCCGTACCCCGGGGCCTTGACTGCACAGGCCTTGACGGCACCGCGGATGATGTTCAGTATCAGGGCAGCGAGGGCTTCGCCCTCCACGTCTTCGGCGATGATGAGGAGCGGTTTTCCCTCCTGGGCCACCGTCTCGAGGATCGGTATCATCTGCTTGAGGGTCGAGATGCGGCGATCGGTGATGAGGATCGCGGGGTCCTCGTACTCAACCGTCATCTTCTCGTGGTCGGTCACCATGTAGGGCGAGACGAACCCCCGGTCGAACTGCATCCCCTTGACCACCTCGAGGCTCGTCTCGAGGCTCTTTGCGTCCTCGACCGTGATGAGGCCGCCGTACCCGACCTTCTCCATCGCGTCGGAGATGAGCTTGCCTATCTCCTCGTCGTTGTTTGCAGATATCGTCGCGACCTGGATGATCCGTTCGCGGTCGTTGACGGGGACGCTCACCGACTTTATGTCATCCACAACCGACGCAACGGCTGCATCTATCCCGCGCTTGATCTCGATTGGGTTTCCCCCGGCGGAGATGTTCTTCAACCCCTCGGTGAGGATCGCCTGGACGAGCAGTGTTGCGGTCGTCGTCCCGTCGCCTGTCTTGTCCTGTGTCTTCTGGGCGACCTCCTTGACGAGCTTGGCGCCGATGTTCTCGAACTTGTCATGGAGGGATATCTCCTTCGCGATTGTCACGCCGTCGTTGGTCACGACGGGATTGGTCGGCTTGTCGAGGACAACGTACCGCCCCTTCGGTCCGAGAGTGATCTTGACGGTGTCCGCGACCTTGTTCACGCCCGACAGGATGAGTTTCCGTGCTTCTTCGTTGAAGATGAGCTGTTTCGACTGTGCCATTGGCAATCACCCCTGGACGATCCTTGCGACGATGTCCTTGAACGGGACAAATACGTATGTCTCTCTGTCGATCTCGAATGTCTCGGCACTGTACCCACCGTAGAGGATGTGGTCTCCGGGCTTCAAAGGCAGTGGAGACCCATCTTCGCGGGTGCCGACGGATACGACGGACCCCTGCTTTTTCTGTTCCCGTGCGGTTTCCGGGATGAAAATGCCGCTCTTCGTTCTTTCTTCCATCTGGATCGGTTTGACGAGAACCCTTTCACCGATAGGAATTATCTCCATCGTTTTCATGCACCTCCGGAAAACAGGTACATATCTGTCTCGAAAATATTTAAGAATTATCTAAAATATAAAAATGAATTAGACAAAATACAATATGTTTAAATATTATTGAACAAAACCATTATCATGGGAATTGCACGTGGTACGCGAGATCATCCTTCGCCAGGAGGACAGGCCGGTCCCGAGTAGCGGAGAGGACGAAGTGATCTGGTTCTGCCGGTGCCTCGGCATGGAGGAGGGGCGGGATACCGAGCGGATATCTTCGCGTATCATCATCGTACTCCTTTCCCTGAAGGCATCGGAGGCAGGACTCTCCGTAGAGGAGATAAGCCGCGAGCTCGGAGTATCGCCGTCGCGCATCTACCATCACATCCGAAAACTTTCTTCTGCAGGTATCGTCTACCGGCAGAAAAAGAGGATCTACATCAGGGGCAGGAGCATGAGAGCCCTCGTCCAGGAGATCAGGAAGGACGCTCTCCGGATCCTCGATGACTTGGAGACAGCTGCAGGGAAAATCGACCAGAAGTACGGAATACCGCATCGTTGAACTGCAAGAACCGGGGGTCGTCTGTTTATGGCAGACCTGTACTACCACAGCATTCACGACCTGTTCAGGAGACTGCTCGAGAACATCCAGGACATCATCGTGATCGTCATCTGCATCCTCCTGTTTGCGTTGATGACCAGGATCCTCTACGGTCTCTTCGAGAGCTTTTCCGGGCCGCTGAACTTCCAGTACATCGCGTCTGAATTGATTTACATCCTCGTGCTCGTGGAGATCTACCGGCTCCTCATCATCTACCTGCGCGAGCACCGCATCGCCGTCGACATCATGATAGAAGTCGGCATCGTCTCCGTGATCCGCGAGATCATTCTCCACGGCATCCTGGGCATCGAACCCTTCACCATCTTTGCACTATCGTTCTTCCTCCTTTCACTGATGCTCCTCCTTCGTTACGGGGCAGTCAGGAAGGAAGAAGTCGAGAGAACTTCCCGCGACGATTTCCTCACCGAGCTAATGCGGACCCTGAAGAAGAAAGACTCTGCATAAAAACACCCCCTTCCTGGACAGTACGGTATGGGCGATCGCGAGTTTTCTTCGCCCGGGCTCCTTTCCCCTGGCCACTTTAACTTAATGAGGAAAAAGGGGCCACACTCTCCCATGCACATCGAAGTGGAGGGCATACGGGGGCTCCCGATGGTCCGGGAAGGAGACGACCTCCCGGCCCTCATCTCCCGGAAGGCGACATTCTCGGACGGGGACATCCTCTGTATCGCATCATCGGTCTACTCCAAGGCGAAAGGGCATACCCGCCCGCTCCGGGACATCACTCCCTCGGTGAGGGCCGAAAAGATCGCGGAGAAGACGGGGGAGGACCCCCGTTTCATCCAGGCGGTCCTCGAAACCTCCACCGACATCCTTCTCGAGTACCCCTTCGTCCTCTCGGAGGTCGCCTGCGGCCATATCGGGGTCCGGGCAGGTGTCGACCAGAGCAATATCGAGGATGGAATGCTCATCCTGCTGCCGCCGGACCCGATGGCCGCCGCTGCCGAGGTCCGGGAATCATTGAGAGTCCTGACAGGGAAATCCGTTGCCGTCATCATCACAGACACCTGCGGGAGGGCGTTTCGCCGGGGACAGACTGGTCACGCGATTGGATGGAGCGGAGTTGTGGCTATCCGCGATTTCCGCGGGGATACCGACCTCTTCGGCCGCGTGCTCAAGATCACCGAAGAGGCCGTGGTGGACGAGATCGCAGGGTTCGCCAACTTCGTGATGGGGGAGAGCAACAATGGCGTACCCGCGGTAATCTTCCGGGGGTGCGGGACGTGGAATGGCCATGACAACCTCTACTTTGACAGGAACGAGGACATCTTCCGGGCTGTCCTGAAACGTGCACCACAGGGATAACTGCCCTCCTCATAAGAGAGATTCCCCAGTTCCCATCCCATTTCAAGGTGCCGGGGGATGATCTCGCAGCTGGACTCATCTCTGTCAGTCCCTGGGTTTTTCCCGCCAATCTGCTTTTCATCGAGGAACACGCCCCGGTCGGAAAGGAAGACATCGCGTATACGAGACTGAAATGATCGATTGGCTCTGGGGCGAACAATTGGTTTTACGCCTCCCGAAGAGAAAAGGCTCTTTCCCTGGTGACCTGGAGGCCTTCGACTCCATGAGAGCCGGGGACCCGGCTGCCGACTTCCCCGATGAACCGGATTTTTTCCCTCTTTGTCATTTCAAGTGGGTAAATGGAATTTGAGCTGACCGCACCTGCTATAACTCGTGGTGATGTTCCTGGTTTGCTTGTTGTTGAACCGCCGCCGCGCTCCATCTCATTACTCTATCCAGGATTGTTCAACATTTACTGAAGAAATGGAGGTGACCGCAGGTCGCCCCGGGTCGAGGGCGGAAGCCCCTCGCAATGGGGGTGTAGGGGCGGCAGCCCCGACTCGCACTCACTTTCTTACACACTCGAAAAAGCGGAGAGCTCTTTTTTGGAAATTCGTTTGCGCCTCTACCGTGAAGAGTGGATTATCCGTGCCAGTTTCTGGAAATCCGATTCGAGGTCCCACCGGGCCGGGGGATTGTGAGTGGCGACTGCCGGGTGGAGGACCGGGACGATGATCCTCTCCTGCCGGCTCTCTCCCTCGCGCACGACGTGTTCCCTGCCGCGGACATCTCCAAACGAAGGGAATGGGAGCATGTACATCCCGAAAAGGGCCATCGTCGCATGTCTTCCCATCGGGACGATGAACCGGGGTGAGAGAAGAGATACCTGTTCTTCGAGGTAGGGCAAGCAGGAATTGATCTCTTCTCTTCGGGGTGCCCTGTTGCCGGGGGGCCGGCACTTCACGACGCTCGTGATGAAGACCTCGTCCCGCGAGAGAGAGCACGAAGCGAGCAGGTCCGAGAGGATCTTTCCGGCTCTTCCCACGAAGGGCCTCCCCGTCTCGTCCTCCGTCCTCCCCGGGGCCTCCCCTACGAAAAGGTAGGCAGAAGGGACTGGCCCCTCCCCGGGAACGGTGCGTATCCGCGAGAGGGCGAGGGGGCAGAGGGTGCATGCAGCTATCCTCTGCCCGAGCTGGTCCATTGAAACCGTGGAGGACATGTCGGCCCCTTCATCCCGGTCGCCAGTCCCGTCCATGGATTTCCCGATGGTACCTTTAGAATGGAAGGGGAGACCTTCTCTTCCTTGTTTCACCGCTCGAGCTTCCGGATATGGTCCGGTACTGCGGCGGAGAGCCTGGATAGGTTCTCGAGCCGGGCGATGTCCGCGACAGCCTCGAGGACATGGACGGAGTCTTCCAGGAAGGAGAGGACGTCTGCAGGGTAGATATCGATCCCATACTCCTCGAGGAGGTACTGGCTGATCTGGCGGTGGTCGAGGCCGTTCTCCCTCAGTTCGAGGATCTCCCGGGAAAACTTCCTCTCCGGGCAGCCGCACAGGGGAGAGTCCCGGCAGTTGCAGCGGAGGAACGCGTGCACGAACCTCACGAGCTGGTCATGGAGGGTGTGGTCGAGCCGGTCGAAGTTGAGGTGGGACGATATGGTTTCGAGAGTTGCTCCATGAAACGCCTGGTTGGGGATGTGGAAGCCGGCCGCCCTCTCCAGTCTCCGGGCGTGCCGGAACCGCGCTTTCTCGGCTATCACACCTCTCCTGCCTCTTCATCGAAGTTCTTGAGAGAGGCGACGGCATCGGCGATGCTCTCGATCTCGATGAGCCACTCGTCGAAGAGCGTCGGCTGTTCGATATCGTCCTTGATGTACCTGCTGCAGCAGGGCGCCCCGCCAATCACGTTCGCTGCAATCTCCGCAGCGATATCGAGGGCCTTTTCCATGTCCGCCTCGACGATCTTCCTCCCCTCTTTTACCAGGGTCTTGATGTCCTTTTCGTACTCTCCCGAAAGGAATTTCCGGCATCCTGCAAAGAGGACGAGGAGGGAGATCTGGAGAGACTCCACGTAGTCTTCCAGGTCGTCTTCCGGTGCCTCGCACATCACGATTGCCTCGACCTCTTTGAGTTTTTCGGTTGCCTCCTCCTTCGTGTACCGGCCGTTCTGGTAGAGCTTGATGATCTTGAGAACCGAGAGGGTGATGTCCATTGCAAAGTTATAGAGGACGGTGTATCCCTCCGGCATCTCCTCGTTCCCGGGTTCTGCATCGAAATGCGACTCCTGGAGCGTTTTTATCCAGTTGTCCCACCGCTCTTTGTTATAGAATATGTAGAACAATTTGGGCTGTTCTTCCGGGCTCGCTGCCTTTTCCTTCTTTTTTGCCATTGCCATACAGGTATTCTCCTGTATGTTAAAGGTGTATCGGAATGGTGCACGAAAACGCCTCTGTTTGTCCCGAGAAAAGCGAACGCGAAGGAAGGAACCGTGTGCAGGGACCGTTTTGCAATGGCGAAAAGTGATCCGCACATCTCTCGCCTCCAACGGACCTGCAAAATGGTATGGCCAGGGGACCCGGCATCCCTATCGGTGAGGTGCAGGACCCACAAAAAAACAGTGTGTGCAGGCCGCACATTTTCGGGTTATTCTTCCCGGGAGGTCCCGGGGATATCTCCTGGAGGGGACTATGGCGCCTCGTCTCCCCTTTCCGCCTCACGGTTCTCTTTATCCATGTGCGTGGAGAATGATATCTGAAAAGCGTACCCATGAAAGTGCTACCGCCGGGACCTGCCGTGATGCTCCGGTACGGTGAGGTCTTCCTGAAGAGCGAACCGGTCAGGAATGAATTCATAAAAACCCTTGTCCGGAATTGCCGGGAAGCCCTCCGGTCGAGAGGCCTCTTTCCGGACGTCGAGACTGTCAGGGGGCGCATCTTCTTTGTCGGGGACTCCCCGGAAAAGGTGGCGGGGGTCCTCTCCCGCATCTTCGGTGTCGTCGACGTGGCAGTCTGTACATTGACCCCACCGGATCCCGGGGCAGTCACGCAGGCTGCCGTTGCACTTGCATTGAGGTCGGTGGCGGGACCGGGTGCCCGGTTCGCAGTCAGGGCCAGGCGCGAGGGGATCGAAGGGATAACGAGCAGGGAGCTCGCCGCAGCTATCGGGTCCGCTATCCTCGCAGCGTGTCCCGGCACCTCTGTGGACCTGGACAATCCGGACTACGAGTTGCATGCCGAGCTCCGGGAGACCGGTGGCGTTGTCTATGACCGGAGGGTACCTGCACCCGGCGGGTTGCCGTGGGGGACGCAGGGCAGGGTCCTCGCCCTCCTTTCACCTGGTATAGACTCACCGGTCGCTGCATGGATGATGATGAAGCGTGGGTGCGAGGTTGCAGCACTCCACGTGAGCCTTGGAGAAGAGGCAGGGAGCAGCACCCTCCCGGCGACACTCCGGAATTTCTCCATCCTCTCTGACTGGTGCAGGGGTTTTTCGATCCGGCTCTTCGTAGTCGATGCAGGACCTTTTTTCGAGAGGATGGCCGGACGGGTGAACCCGAAGTTCCGGTGCGTCCTCTGCAAGAGGTTCATGATGCGCCTCGGGAGCCACCTCGCCGTGCGTGAGGGCATTCCCGCTCTCTGCACCGGGGACAGCCTCGGGCAGGTGGCATCCCAAACGCTTGCGAACATGGCCGTAATCACCGC
The DNA here is from genome assembly GCA_029555345.1 of Methanobacteriota archaeon. Taxonomy (GTDB): domain Archaea; phylum Halobacteriota; class Methanomicrobia; order Methanomicrobiales; family Methanospirillaceae; genus Methanolinea_A. Next base: position 31,934 of record JAKPSJ010000060.1, read on the forward strand.
CGCATCGACCGTCCTGGTCCTGCGGCCCCTCGTTTCGTTCGACAAGCAGGAGATCGTGGCCCTTGCAAGGAAGATCGGCACGTTCGACGAGAGGCCGGGCGACCTCTCCTGCCCCCATGTACCGAGGACTCCTGCGACGGCGTCCAGGGAAGAGAGTATCCTCGCCCTCGAATCAGGGCTGGATGCCGATGCGCTCGCCCGGGAGCTCATCGATCACGCCACGGAATATACTGCCCTGAATGGAGAGATCGTCCGGGAGAAGCCCGGGCCGGACTGACAGGATCACTCACGGTGCAGCCTGGTCCGCTGTGATGTTTCCCGCGGGAGCGGCAGGTGTGCTCTCCGGGGTGACCGGCCTGATGCCGATGTAGGAACAGTAACCCTTGTAGCATGCGACTGCACCTGCTGTCTGGTTGAAGAAGAGGCGCTGCCTGTTCCCGGTATCCATCATCCAGGAATCTATCGCCTGGGTCTCTATTCCCGGGACGTAGGCTGTCCACTGCCCGTAGAGGGTCTCGATCAGGAACTCGTTTGGAGAAAATCCGTAACTCCTTTTGAGTGCAAGGGCAGACGAACCGGTCTTTGGGTTGGTATAGTTCAGGTACTTGTACCCGGCCATGTCCTCCGCCCTCGCGAGAGCGAGATTGTATGCACGCTCATCGAAGAGGAGGGGGGTTTCACCCTCGGCGGCGCGGAGCCGGTTCAGGTAGAGGACTGCCTGCCTGCTCTCGTCGACAGTCGTGTTCACCTTGAAGGTGCCCCGCGCGAGCACCTGGAACCAGCCCCCCACGACCGCTACCACGCCCTGGAAGGCATTGCCGGCAGCGACCCTCACTCCCGGGACAGTGACCACGACGAGGACTGCAACGAGGAAGATTGCGAGGATGGCGACGAGGAGGGTCAGGGCCCGGCGGGAGAGGAGCGGCTCCCTCTTCTGCCTGGCTGCGGGGATGAGCGGGCTCTCCTTCTCGAAAGAGTACTCCTCGAGGTGGAGTCCCTGCACGATGGCGTCCATGTCCTGGATCCGGAGCGTGTACCCCGAATCGACGAAGTGCAGCCTCTCGACGAGGTCGTCGGCGGTGACGATCCTGAACCACTTGACCTTCCGGAAGTCTATCTGCCCCTCCGGGTATGTGCTCCCCCTGCAGAGATAGAGCCATGACGCGGTCTTTCGCAGGTTCCGCTCCCCGATGTGTGGGATATTTTCGCGGCAGATGGGGATCAACCTGTCGATGAAGTCCTGCCTGTGGATCTTTGCCTGTATGAAAAGGTTCGGGAGCGTGATCGGGCCGTCCTTTGTCTCCACCACCCAGTTCCCGTTCTCGAGCCCCCGTACCTCCCCCTGGAACGCCTTCAACTCCAGGAGGACGGGCCCGTTCCGTGTCAAGATGATGCAGTCGATCTGGCTGTTGGCAACCAGCACGCCGGTGAGGACGTACACAGGCTCCCGGGGGTATTCCTTCCGCAGGATACTGACGATCTCCTGGAGCTGGCGGAACTCGTGCTCCAGCTTTATTTTCTCTCCCCTGAAAAACCGGATCCCCATTACCCGTCCCTTGCAGCGGTGTGTCTTTCCACCATTATTCTGTACTGTTCATTTTTGATATAACTTGCCAAAACAGGGCTCCCTGTGCCGCCGGTTTTTTCCTTGCCGGCGCTATACAAGGTACATCGTGGTGAAAGGTGCCGACAGCGGGGCGTGCAGGGTTCAGGGGATGGGAACGGTTGGCCATTCGCGACGATAGCGGCAGGGAGAGGCAGGCAGTCGCTCCTGTCATCGTTTCCGCCAGCCGTTCCACAGATATCCCTGCGTTCTATGGAGACTGGTTTGTCAGGAGGCTTTCGCTCGGGCACGCAGCGTGGGTCAACCCGTGGAACGGTCGTGCCAGCTACGTCTCGTTTGCAAAGACAAGGGCAATCGTCTTCTGGTCCAAGGACCCCAGACCGTTTCTCGGGTACATCCCAGAGGTCGAAAAGATGGGGTACTCGTTCTCCTTCCTCTACACTCTCAATGATTACCGGAACGAAAACCTCGAACCGAACCTCCCCACCCTCGCTGCACGGGAGAGGACGTTCATCGATCTCTCCTCCAGGCTCGGTCCATCTGGGGTCTCGTGGAGGTTCGACCCCCTCCTCCTCTCAGACTCGCTCTCGGTCGAAGACCTCCTCTCGCGGATAGGGTCGATAGGGTCGCGCCTGCACAGGTACACCCGGAGGCTCATCGTCAGTTTCGTGGATATCGCCAGGTATGCAAAAGTCCGGCATTCGCTCGCTGCCGCCGGGCACCCCGACGTGCGGGAGTTCTCGCCGCCGGAGGTCGACGAGTTCTGTGCAGGGCTCTCGGACCTCGCTTCCGGCTGGGGACTCAGGGTCTATGCCTGCGGCGAAAAAGAAGACCTCTCGGGATATGGAATCCTGAAAGGAGAATGCATAAGCGCAGAACAGTTGAGAATGGCGTTTCCCGGGGACCGGGACCTCTTCCAGTTCCTCTCGCCTCCGCCCGGTATGATGGGGGGAGGAGGCCGGTGGTCCCTCAAGGACCCGGGGCAGAGGAAGGAGTGCGGATGTATCGCGAGCAGGGACATCGGGCGCTACTCGACATGCATGCACCTGTGCGCTTACTGCTACGCGAACTCGTCCCGCGCAGCCGTGGAGGAGAATTGGGCGAGGCACCGCTCGATGATGGAGGCCGGGCTGGTGCCGGAAGCCATCGGCTGGACCGGGGAAGAGATATAAACCGGTGAGGCGACAGCAGAGTATGTCACGACGTGACCACCTTTCCCCGGAGCAGAAGTGGCAGGCCGTCACACGATTCGCGACAGCTCTCCCTGTCCTCTATGACATCATGTTCAGGGAAAGGGTGGGTGAAGAGTACGACGCCCTGGAACAGCAGGTTTGGGTCCATCTCGCAGGCATGGCGCAGGACTTCGCATCAGGGTCCGGACTTCAATCCGGCGACGCGGGGGAGATCATGGAGACGCTCGGGGCCATCCTCCTCGCCTTCTTCGGACCGGAATTCCGGATGGAGGATATCCCAATCGACCAGGGAAGAGCCGTGCTCATGATCAAGCGCTGCCCTTTCGTCATCCGCGGAGCCGAGTCGAGGGCAGGGCCCGAGAACCTCTTCCCGCGGTGCCTCGCCTTCTCGATCACGACAGTCGAGTCCCTGAACCCGGCGTTCACCCTCCGGTTCGTGCGGAGCATGTGCATGGGCGACAGGACATGCGAACTCAAGGTCATGAGGCGCGAGGACGCAGAACGGGACGATGCGAAGTGATGCCGGGGGCGGCAGCAGCAAGCGATATTTGACATGGAAACCGCATTCGCGGTTTTCGTTAGAAGGGCCTGTGAGCGCAACGCACCATGTGACTCCTTCGGATGGGCGAGGGCAGGCAACACTTTCGAATCCCCTTTCCCCTTTTCCTGCTCTCTTGCCCGGTCGGGAAATCCAGGAGAATTGACGACGCCTGGCTTTCCGCGGGGGCAACCCTGGAGGGTATTTCTCCTCTCCTGCCCTTCTCTTTACAGGCCGATACAGCGGGTGCGTGAAAGATGAGGGTTGGAGTGCTCTGTTCCGGCGGGAAAGACTCGCTGTTTGCGTGCTTTTGCGCCATGCAGGAAGAGGAGATCTCCTGTCTCATCACGGTGTTCCCGGAAAACCCGGAGAGCTACATGTTCCACACGCCCAACCTGCACGTAGTAGCGCTCCAGGCGAAAGCATCAGGCATCCCTCTCGTGGCGAGGCAGAGCAGCGGCAGGGAGGATGAGGAACTGCAGGACCTTGCCCTGGCCATCCGGGAAGCGAGGGAGAAGTACCGCATCGACGGCGTCGTGACGGGTGCGCTCCAGTCGGTCTACCAGTCCTCGCGGGTCCAGCGCACCTGCCGGGATCTCGGCCTCTGGTGCTTCAACCCCCTCTGGTACGCAGACCCGGGCTCCTACATGGAGACGCTTATCTCTTCGGGTTTCCGTGCCATCGTCTCAGCTGTCGGATCCGAGCCCTTCGATCCGAGCTGGCTCGGGCGCTCACTGGACCTCTCCGCGCTCCTGGACCTCCGCGAATACGCGGAGAAGTACGGCACTTCCCTGACAGGCGAGGGGGGTGAATACGAGACCCTCGTCCTCGATGCCCCCTTTTTCCGGCAGAGCATCGTGATCGAGGAGGCGGAGACCTGCTGGCGGAACTACCGAGGGGTCCTCCGCGTGGCCAGGGCCCGCCTGGAGGAGAAATGATCCTCCTCGCGGGACTCGGGTACCGGGACTCGGCACTCCTATCGAATGAATTCGTCCGCCCTGTGGGCCGGGTTGTGAAGCGCTTCGGGGATGCATGGATGTACCGCCATTTCACCGATCTTTCGGGGGATCAGGCAGGGGACTATGACGCCGTCATCCTGTGTGGGACCGCCCTGAAGGATACCCGGTGCCTGGGAGAGACCGAACGGTTCTCATGGCTCCGGGTGGCGCGGGTCCCCGTCCTCGGGATAAGTGCAGGCATGCAGGTCCTTTCCCTTGCCTTTGGCGGGTCGCTCCTCCCGTGCTGCGAGATCGGGATGGAAGAGGTCCGTGTCCTCTCCCCGCACCCCCTTCTCCCCCCCTCCCCTTCGTTCATGGCCTATGAACTCCACGCGCACTCGACAGTCCCGCCCGCGGACTGGATCTCTCTTGCGGTCTCGAAAAACTGCATCCAGGCGATTTCCCACCCGGAGCTCCCCCTCTTCGGGGTCCTATTCCATCCCGAGGTGAGAAACGAGGGGGTCATCGGGGGGTTCCTTTCGATCGCGCATTCCTGGAAACAATGACCAGGAGAAGGAGGGGCAGTCGCCTCCGATCAGGAGACGGGGATCCCGTTCTCCCGGGCGATCGCAAGAAAAGACTCTGCGACGTACTCTGCCTGGGCGCGGGTTATCCCGTAACAGTTGAACTTCCACACCCTGGTCGCGCCCGGGATTATCCCGGCGATTCCCCGGGATTTGAGGGCGCTCGTGAAAAAGAACCCTTTCTTCCTGTGCGCCGCGGCCACGCGATCGAACGACTGCGTGGTGTCGACACGCGTCAGCGTGTGCTGCCTCGGGTACTGGCTCACGATGACCGTCCCGCTGATCCGCCGGAGGGCGTCGACCACGAGGCCCGTGTTGCCGAGCTCGGCATCCCACGTCCCGACGCGCTCTTTCACGGCAGGAAACGAGGCCATCATCGCGACGAGGGTCACTCCCATGAGGGTGCACCCCATCATCTCCACCTCCTTGATCCCGAACGTCCGCGAAGTGACGTCCGTCCGGGTGGTAGTCGTCCTGAAGACCTCGGAGGCCCGCTCGCTCCTTGCTGCAAGGACACCCGAAGGGGCGGGTGCCGCCATGCTCTTGTGGCCGGAGCCAACGACGAAATCGACCCCGAGGTCCTTTCCGTCCACGGGCATGACCCCGACGGTGTAGGCCCCGTTGAGCAGGACAGGGATGTCGTACTGGTGAGCGACCCGCGCAATCTCCCTGGCGGGGTGGAGGTTTCCGTAGCTGTAATCCACGTGGTCGAGGAAGAGGAGCGGCGGGGTCTTTCCCGTCTCCCTGACGACTGCCTCTATCTTGTCTGCTGCTGCATCGGGGGTGATGATGTTTCCGGGCGACCGGGGGATCTCCCTCGGGACGCCGCCGCGGGCCTCGATCGCGAGGACTTCCGTGTAGTGGGAGAGCGCAGTTATCAGGACAGGGTCCCCCTTCTCCACGTACGTATCTGCAACCGCCTGGAAACCCCGGCGGGCTCCCGGCACGACCCTTGCCGCGTCCATCCCGACAAATTCGGCAAGTTCCCGGTGGAACCGGTCGATCGGTGGTTTCTGTATGTAGTCCAGCCTGTTGGGCTTCCTGCAGTTATCGCACACCGAGTACCCGTCGCAGTACGCGATCAGCGCCTTCATCGCCCCGGGTGTGAGTCGGCCCCCTGCCTGGATGGGGTCGATGTTGATGTACGCCTCCTCGACGTCCCGCACGTCGATGTCTCCTGCACACTTCATGCAAGGAGCTCCCTTTTCAGCAGGTCGACCTGCTTCTCCAGGTTGGAAAGGAGGATCTCGACCTCTTTCCTCTCGCCCGGTCCCAGCCTGTGGTGCGGTGCGGTCTTCCGGAGTATGGCACGGATGTCTGTGAGGAGGAACATCGCTTCGAAAAGGGCGTCGATCGCGGTTTTGGACACCAGATCACCATACTAATATGCGGAGCAGGACTATAAGATACCGGATGGACAAGGGCATGCACATTCACCCTGCACGGTCATTCCTTTATGTGAGCGGGCGCCGGGTACCGTGGTGACCGATGAAGCTCGTCCACATCGCTGATTCGCACCTCGGCTTGGCGCAGTTCCAGAAAGTGGACCCGGATACGGGCATGAACCTCCGGGAGAGGCTGATCTACACCAATTTCCTTGACGCCGTCGACCGGATCGTATCCCTCCGGCCGGACGTCGTCGTGCACGCAGGCGACCTATTCGACCAGGTCAGGCCCAAGACGATGGCATACACGACTGCCCTCGAAGCCCTGGGGAAGCTCTCTGCGGCAGGTATCCCCCTCGTTCTCATCTCGGGGAACCACAGCATGCCAAAGACCCGGTATACCCCGTCCCCTTTCCGGGTCCTCGAGTTCCACCCCGGCGACCTGCATGCAGCATACTCGTACCGGTACGAGCGCGTCGAGATAGGCGAGGCAGTCTTCCACCTCATCCCGAACATGCTCCGGCCGGAGCATTACCGGCAGGCCTACGACAGCATAACTCCTGACAAGGGGCGGTACAACGTCCTTGTCACGCACGGCCTCGCGTCGACCCTGAGGGAGAAGAGGTTGAACACGGTCGCCGAGCACGAGATCGATGCGACGATGGTCTCGGGCGGCGGCATGTTCGATTACATAGCCCTCGGGCACTACCACGGGCAGGCCAGGGTCGGGGAGCGGGCATGGTACCCGGGTTCGTGCGAATACCTGACGTACGGAGAGGCCGGGGACACCAAGGGCGGGCTCTGCGTCGACCCCGGGAAAGGGACTGTCGAGCATGTCCCGCTCCCGCACACACCCATGGCCGACCTGGGCCTCGTCGATGCACGGGGAGAGTCCCCCCCCGACGTCCCCGGGCTCATCCGCGAGAGGCTGGAAGAGAAGCATGTCGCCCCCCTCTCCATGGCGAAGGTGGCCATCTGTTTCTCCGACAGGGAGCACCAGCGGCGCCTGGCGGAAAAGGAACTTGCAGACCTGCAGCGGGGGCTGCTCGACCTGAAAGTCCAGGTCCGGGTCCCGGGCGAGTACAGGAGGGGGGAAGAGAGCAGGGATATCCGCTCGATCGACTACCTTGCGGAGTTCAGGCGGTACGTTTCCGGGAAGAACCTGGGCCAGTACGACGCGGATTTTGTCAGGGAATACGGTTCGCGGGCGATAACCCTCGCACTGGAGGAGGAGGGCCAGGATGCTGATTGAGAGGCTCGTCCTGCGGAACTTCAAGCGTTTCGGGGACGCGGAGATCCGTTTCCGGGACGGGATCAACGGGATCATCGGGAACAACGGGACGGGGAAGAGCAGCATCGTGGAGGCCATCCTCTTTGCATTATTCGGGGTCCAGGGGACCGGCGTGCAATCCGATTTCATCGTCTCGTCCTTCGCCGGAGAGAGGGCGAAGTGCGAGGTGAGGCTCGACTTCCAGGTACAGGGGGTCCGGTACGCCATCACGCGGACGTTCCGGAAAGGGGGGCAGACAGTTCACGAAGCGAGGCTGAACATGGGGGAGAAACTGCTCGCTTCCGGGGTCTCCGAAGTCGCAGGAGAGGTCGGGAGACTCTGCGGCATGGGGCCAACCGACTTCAAGAACACGGTGTACGCTGCACAAAAAGACCTTCCTGCCCTCCTCGAGAGCCGCCCCGGCGCCCGGAAAGAGTGGTTCATGCAGGTCCTCGGCATCGAGAGGCTTCGGCTCGGGAGCGATGGCAGGATGAAGGAATGGATCGACGAGGCAGAGAAGGCTGTCGAGCGGGAGAAGAACAGGCTCGCGGTCTTGTCGGGCCAGGGAGACGTCGCGGAGATCCCCGCGCTCGAAGAGGAACTCGGTGAGATCGGGCGGGCCCTCGCAGGGAGGGAGCGGGAAAAGAGGCGCCTGGGGGAGGTCGATAGTCTCCTCCGGGAATCTGCATCCCTGGCCCAGTCGGATGCCGCACTTGCCGAGAGGCTGCAGCAGGCAGAAACCGAACTCCTGCGCCTTTCCGCAGCGAGAGCGAGGCTGGAAGAACTGTCGCCCGCCCTCCGGCGGTTCGGGGAGCTCGGGGAGGAACTCGCCCGGCTGAAGGAGAAAGAGGAGCGGTTCGGGGAGCTGCGTGAACGGAGGGGGAGGGCGGACGCTGCGATCCAGGCAGGAAAAAAGAGGCTGCTCGACCTCGCCGACACGATCGATGCATACTCCGGCGAGGCCCGGGAGCTCGCAGCCCTGCAGGGCGCACCAGAACTCCTCGCGCAGGCACGGAAGGCAGTTGCAGAATTCGACAGGGCCTCTTTCATCTGGAAGTCGCTCTCCGGCCTGACTTCCTCGGAGGAGAGGCTTGCACTTTCGCTACGCGAATACGAAGAGAAAAAGCGGGAACTCCTCGGGAAACAGGCAGAGGGGCGAGCCCTGTCGGAGAGGAAGCTCGAACTCGAGGCCAGGGGCAGGTCGCTTGGGAAAGAATACGACGGGCTGGCCCTCCGTGCAGAGGCCCTCGAGAAGGAGAGAGCAGGCCTGTCTGCTGACTGGGAGCGAATCCGCACCTCCGGCAGGCAGGGTGCCTGTCCCCTCTGCCACCAGACCATCGGGGACTTCTACCCCCACATCGAGCAGGAGTATTCGGACCGCATTGCCCGGGCAAGCGAGGAACTTGCATCTCTCTCCCGCGCACTCGCTGCCTGCCGGGAGGAGGCGGGGCGCATAGAGCGTGAACTCGCCGCGGTGGAACGCGGGCTCGAAGAGATCTCACGTATCGAGCACGAGTTACAGGAGGTGATGGCGACAGAAAAGAGCCTCTCCGGCCGGCTCGCCGAGATAGAGAGGGACCGCACCGCCCTCGAAGAGCAACTCGCCCTCCTCGGGGCGGGAGGGTACAGCGAGGAGGCCCACGAGGCGGCACGGAAGGGGGCGGAAGCCCTCGAAAGGCAGGTGGATCGCCTGCGGGAACTCCGGTTCCACCAGGAGAGCCTCGCTTCCCTGGCCCGGGAGAGAGACAGACTCCTGGAAGCGATGGAGGAGGAGATGGCGGCTTTCCGCTCCCTCGGGGAGGCGATCGAGTCCCTCGGCTACGACCCTGCGCTCAAGGCGAGTATCGAAGAGGAGAGGAGGGCGCTCCAGCCATTGCGGGACGAGGCGCTCGTCCTGCAGGAGAGGCTTGCGCGGGAAACGGAGATCGATGGAGAGAGGGAGAGGCTGAAGGGAGAGAGGGAAAGGATCCGGGGTCTCCTTGCATCGTGCAAGGAAAGGATTGCCGGGTTGGGTTTCCCGGATGCGGATACCTCGTCTGTCAGCTCCCGGCTGCAGGAACTCGCGCAGGAGGTGTCCCTCCTGAACACGAAGCACGGGGCCCTCCAGGAGAGGCTCGCCCGCCTCCGGGCAATCGCTGCCGAAGAGGAGAGAGCCAGGGCTGATCTAGCCGCCCTCGAAAAGAAACTCGTCCTGCTCCGCATCACGAGGAAGACCGTCAGCGAGTTCATCCTTTACCTGGCAGGGGTGATCAGGGCTGACATCGAGGACGAGGTGAGCCGCATCCTCTCCGGGATAACCTCGGGAAGGTACGACCGGGTCGTCGTGGACGAGGACTTCACCATCCTGGTCCGCGACATCGACGGGGACTTCCCGGTCCAGAGGTACTCGGGCGGTGAGCAGGACGATATCGCGGTCGCCCTTCGGATCGCTCTCTCGCGGTACTTAGCCGGGCTGCATGGAGTCAGGGAGAACACCTTCCTAGTGTTCGACGAGATCTTCGGGAGTCAGGACGAGGAGCGG